>NZ_JAPMTQ010000040.1:0-38220 GCF_026411515.1 Phenylobacterium sp. 58.2.17
GCGGCGGCCTCGGCCCGTTCCAGCCCGGCGGCGTCGAGCCGCGCGCCGAGGCCGACCTGGCGCAGGCTGGCGAGCTGCGCTTGGCCGATGCCCCAGGCCGACAGCACGCTGCCGTAGCGCGGGCAGATGACCTGGGAAGGGCCCAGCGCCTCGGCGACCTCGCAGGCCACTTGGCCGGCCGCGCCGCCGAAGGCGGTCAACACGTGGTCGCGCGGGTCGAAGCCGCGCTCGGTGGAGATGCGGTCGGTGGCCCGCGCCATCTGCTCGACGGCGATGGCGACGAAGCCCTCGGCGGCGGCCTCGAGGCTGCCCGCGCCCATGGCGTCGGCCAGGGTCTGCAAGGCCGCGCGGGCGGCGGCGACGTCCAGCGGGGCCTCGCCGTGCGGCCCGAAGATCGCCGGGAAAAAGCGAGGATCGAGACGGCCGAGCACCAGGTTGGCGTCGGTGACGGTCGCTGGGCCGCCGCGCCCGTAGGCGGCCGGGCCGGGGTCGGCGCCGGCGCTCTGCGGCCCGACCCGGGCGCGCAGGCCATCGAAGGCCAGGATCGAGCCGCCGCCGGCCGCGACCGTCTCGACATCGAGCATCGGGCTGCGCAGCTTGACCCCGGCGACCTTGGCGCTGTCGCGGCGCTCCAGCAGGCCGGCGTAGCGGCAGACGTCGGTCGAGGTGCCGCCCATGTCGAAGCCCAGCGCCTGCTCGGCGCCGGCGACCTGGGCCGTGCGCGCGACCCCGACGACGCCGCCGGCCGGGCCGGAGACCACCGCGTCGCGGCCGCGGAACGCCTGGGCGTGCACCAGGCCGCCGGCCGAGGTCATGAAATAGAGCGGCGCGCCCCCGACCGCCGCGGCCACCCGCTCGACATAGGCCTGCAGGATCGGGGTCAGATAGGCGTCGGCGACCGTGGTCTCGGCCCGCGGCACGAACCGGGGCAGGGGCGAGACCTCGTGGCTGAGGGCGACGAACGAAAACCCGGCCGCCCGCGCCAGTTCGCCGGCGCGGGCCTCGTGGGCGGGGTTGAGGTCGGCGTGCAGGAAGGCGATCGCCGCCGAGGTGAAGCCTTGGGCCCGGGCCTGGCGGAGGGCGGCCATCAGGGCCGCCTCGTCGAGCGGTGCGACCACCGCGCCGTCGGCGGCCAGCCGCTCGGCCGCCTCGACCACGCCGCTATAGAGCGGGTCCGGCCGCTCGATGTTGAGAGCGAACAGGTCGGGGCGCGCCTGGTCGCCGATCACCAGGGCGTCGACGAAGCCCGCGGTGACCACCAGCAGGGTCTTGGCCCCGGCCCGCTCCAGCAGGGCGTTGGTGGCGACCGTGGTGCCCATCTTGATCGCCTGGACCCGCGCGGCCGGGAAAGGTTCGCCGGGCGCGGCGCCCAGCACGCGGCGCATGGCCTCGACCGCGGCGTCGGCATAGGCGGGTGAGGCCGAGAGCAGCTTGAGGGAGACTTCCTGGCCGTCGCCCGCGCGGGCGATCACGTCGGTGAAGGTGCCGCCGCGATCAATCCAGAAGCTCCAGAGCCTGTCCAAACTGTAACCTTTCGCGGGGGCGATCTGCATTGTCAGGACCGACGCCGGGCCTTACAGCTTGGATACTCCCATGAGCTTCTGGCGCAACATTGCTGGGCTCGCAGTCAAGAAGCCCGACGCGGGCGACTGCGCCGATTGTCCGGCCACCCGGCCGGGCGAGGATCCCGCCTTTTCCACCGCCGTCACTGCGCTGGGCGCGAAGCTGGCCAAGGCCGACGGGCGCGCCAGCATCGGCGAATTCGACGCCTTCTCGCAGGTGTTCCAGCCGGACGCCGCCTCTGAGCGCAACATCCATCGCCTGTACGACCTGGCCCGCCAGACGACCCGCGGCTTCGAGAGCTATGCGCGGCGGCTGGCCAAGCGCTACGCCGGCTGCCCGACTCTGCTGGAGGACGTGCTCGACGGGCTGTTCCACATCGCCGCCGCCGACGGCGTGGTGACCCAGGACGAGCTGGACTACCTGGAGCAGGTCTCGGACCTGTTCGGCTTCTCGCCGCTGGTGTTCCGCCGGCTGAAGGCCGTGCACCTGGGCATCGGCGCCGACGACCCCTACGGCGTGCTCGAGGTCGCGCACGACGCCTCGGACGCCGAGGTCCGGGCGGTCTGGAAGGCCGCCCTGTCCGAGGCGCACCCCGACCGCGCCCGCGCCCGCGGCCTGCCCAGCGAATTCATCGAGGTCGCCGAAGCCAAGTCGGCGGCGATCAACGCGGCGTTTGACGACATCATGCGCGAACGCCGGGCGATGGCGCTCGAAGGGGCGGCATGATGCGGCCACTTTGTCGTGTTTTTTCCGGTTCTCGTTGACGTCGGGGATCGTCCGACCGAATTATCCGTTTAGCCGTAACAAGCGGCGCCCTTGAGGATGCTCATGGTTCGCGAATTCGCCAGGAAGCACGGGTCCACCCTTCGCGGTCTTGCCGCGGTCGGAGGGGCTCTGGCCACCGCCGCCGCTATCGCGGTCGGGGCGGTGCTCGCCGTCTTCTTTGCGGCCACGGTGGTGGTGATCGCGGTCATGGCCTCGGCGTTGCTGGCGCTGGCGGGGCTGGCCCTGCGCGCCAAGAAGGCCCGCGCCACCCGTCGCGACGACGGCGTCATCGAAGCGCGCCATCTGGGCGGTCATCACTGGGTGGCCTACGGCTGGAACGAGCGCCAGGGCCGCTAGGGCCTGACTCCATGTACATTTTGAGGCCCTTCCGCCCCGGCGACGAAGCCGGGGTGATCGCGGTGCTGGACGACACCTTCGAGAGCACCTGGGGCCCGCAGTTGCGGCCTGAAATCCTGGCCAAACGCCGCCGCGAGCAGCCGGCCCGGGCCTATGTCGAGGCGATGGCCGAGGCCTTCGTGCTGGCGGTCGAGGGCGAGCAGGTCGTCGGCATGGTCCATTGGGACGGCGATTTCGTCCATGCGCTGCACGTGATCGGCGCGGCCCAGGGCCGGGGCGTGGGGCGCGCGCTGCTGACGCACGCCGAACAGGCGATGGCGGCGGCGGGCCAGGCCGTGGCGCGGCTGGAAACCGACACCTTCAACGCCCGCTCGCGCGCCTTCTACGCCGCGCTTGGCTATCGCGAGATCGACTCCTATCCGGACCAGGAGTGGGAGAGCGGGCTGACGACCCTGCTGCTGGAGAAGCCGCTTGCTTGACCCTGCGTCGCCGCTTGCCCGAGCGCCGCGCCGCCTCTAGGTTCGAGTTCAAACAATCGTTGGGAGAAACGGCATGATCGGCGTGGTGGCGACCCTCAAGGTCCAGGACGGCAAGCAGGCGGAATTCGAGGCGATCTTCACCGATCTCGCCAAGCAGGTCCGGGCCAACGAGCCGGGCAACATCGCCTATCAGCTGACCAAGAGCCGCACCGACCCGACGGTCTACAAGGTGCTGGAGCTCTACAAGGACGAGGACGCCCTGAAGGCTCACGGCGGCACCGACTACTTCAAGGCCGCCGGCGCCAAGATGGGCCCCTGCATGGGCGGGCGTCCGGAAATCGAATATCTCGACGCCGTGGAGTAGGGCGATGGATCTCGAATTCTCCAAGGAAGACCTGGCGTTCCGCGACGAGGTGCGGGCGTTCATCGCCGAGGCCTTCGACGACGACATGCGCGCCCATTCGGCGCAGTCGAAGAACGCGCACATCGACAAGGCCGGCCAGGTGCGCTGGCTCAAGCGGCTGAACGACAAGGGCTGGATCGCCCCCGACTGGCCCAAGGAATACGGCGGCACGGGCTGGAGCCACGCCCAGAAGTACATCTTCGACATGGAGATGGCCCTGGCCGGCGCCCCATCGACCTCGAACATGGGGTTGAAGATGTGCGCACCGGTGGTGATGGCGTTCGGGACCCCCGAGCAGAAGGCCCAGCACCTGCCGAAGATCCTGTCGACCGACGTCTGGTGGTGCCAGGGCTACTCCGAGCCGGGCTCGGGGTCGGATCTCGCCTCGCTGTCCATGAAAGCTGAGAGGGACGGTGATCATTACGTCCTAAACGGTTCAAAAATTTGGACAACTTACGCCCAGTGGGCCGACTGGATGTTCTGCCTGGTGCGGACCTCGAACGAGGATATCCGCCAGAAGGGCATCTCGTTCCTGCTGCTGGAGATGAACACCCCCGGCATCACCATCGTGCCGCTGCCGACCCTGGACGGCCCGCCCGAGGGGGACCAGGAGATCAACCAGGTGTTCTTCGAGAACGTCCGGGTTCCGGTCGCCAACCGCATCGGCGAGGAAGGCCAGGGCTGGACCTACGCCAAGTATCTGCTGCAGTTCGAACGCGGCAATCCGTACGCCGCGGGGCTGACCAACCAGCTGCAGAAGGTTCGCAAGATCGCCAGCCTGGAGCCGTCGGACGGCGGCGGCCGGCTGATCGACGATCCTGACTTCCGCAAGAAGCTCAGCGAGATGCAGATCAAGGTCGACGTGCTCAACGCCACCGAACTGCGGATGTTCTCGGCGCGGACCTCGGGCGAGGCGATGGGGGCGGCGTCCTCCATGCTGAAGCTCGAGGGCAGCCAGGCCCAACAGGCGGTGACCGAGCTGGCCCTGGAGGCGGCGGGCATCTACGCCCAGCCGTTCGTGCGCGACACCTGGGCCGAGATCCGCGGTGAGCGCAACGAGCCGCGGGCCGGGCCGGACTATGCGGCGACGCTCGCCCCGACATACTTCAACTACCGCAAGACCTCGATCTATGCGGGGTCGAACGAAATCCAGCACAACATCATGGCCAAGATGGTGCTGGGCCTGTAGCGGGCGAACTCGGGAGGTTGCGGCTGAGCTGCACCTCCCGAAGTCCATGAACGGGCGAACTCCGTGGCTCCAAGGGCGCCAGGCCCTGGCGCGCCCGACACATGTGGCGAAGCGGTCCGTCGACGCGCGCAAGGCGCTGCTGGAGGGGGCTGTCCGGGCGACCTATAACTAGAATTGATCGTGTGTGACGAATAACGCGCGCGGCCAAAGCAGCCGGCGCGCCAGTGGAGGAAACGCCGATGGTCCCGGGTCTGATGCAGCCGGCGCAGCTGCAGATCGCCAGCATCCTTCGCTATGCGCAGCAGGCGCATGCCGGCCGCGAGATCGTCTCGCGCCAGATCGAGGAGCCGATCTGGCGCTATGACTACGCCGGCTTCGCCAAGCGGGTGGAGCGTGCGGCCAAGGCCCTGCTGCGGCTGGGCGTGAAGCCCGGCGACCGGGTGACCTCGCTGGCCTGGAACACCCACCGGCACCTGGAGCTGTTCTACGCGGTCACCGGCATCGGCGCGATCCTGCACACCGCCAACCCGCGGCTGTTCGACGAGCAGATCGCCTACACCGTCAATCACGCCGAGAGCGGGGTGCTGCTGTTCGAGCGCAACCTGGCGCCGGTGGTGGAGCGTCTGGCGCCGCAACTGGCGACGGTGCGGACGCTGGTCAGCCTGACCGCGCAGCCGATGGCCGGCGCGCTTTGCTATGAAGACCTGATCGCCGCCGAGAGCGACGGCTTCGACTGGCCCGCCTTCGACGAGAACGCCGGGGCCTTCCTCTGCTACACCTCGGGCACGACGGGCGACCCGAAGGGCGTGCTCTATTCCCACCGCGCGGTGGTGCTGCACGCGATGGGCGCGGCGCTGAACGCGGCGTTCGGCTTCACCGCCTTCGACGTGGTGATGCCCTGTTCGTCGCTCTACCACGCCACCGCCTGGGGCCTGCCGTTCGTGGCCCCGATGTGCGGCGCCAAGCTGGTGCTGCCGGCCGACAAGATGGACGGCGCCAGCCTGCAGGAGCTGATCGCCCAGGAGGGCGTCACCTTCACCGGCGGCGTGCCGACGATCTGGACCATGTACCTGGCGCACCTGGAGCAGACCGGTGAGACGCCCGGCGCCCTGAAGCGGGTGATGATCGGCGGGTCGGCGGTGCCGCGCGCCATGGCCGAGGCGCTGAAGACCCGCTACGGCGTCGACACCCTGCAGATCTGGGGGATGACCGAGACCGCGCCGATGGGCGTCATCTCCTCGCCGACGCCGGCGCTGGCCGCCCTGGGCGAGGCGGAGATGCAGGAAGCGATCTGGTCGCGCCAGGGGCGGCTGCAGTTCGGGGTCGAGCTGCGGATCGTCGGCGAGGACGGCCAGGCGCTGGCCTGGGACGGCGAGACTCCCGGCGCCCTGCAGGTGCGCGGGCCCTGGGTGGTGCAGCGCTACTTCCGCCAGGAACAGGACGCGGCCGGACCGGACGGCTGGTTCGACACCGGCGACGTCGCCACGATCGACGCCAACGGCTTCATGCGGATCACCGACCGGACCAAGGACGTCATCAAGTCGGGCGGCGAGTGGATCAGTTCGATCGACCTTGAGAACGTCGCGGTCGGCTGTCCGGGGGTTAAGATCGCCGCGGTCGTCGGCGCGCCGCATCCCAAGTGGGAGGAGCGCCCGGTCCTGATCGTGGAGGCTCATGACGGCGCCGACGTCACGGCCGAGCAGATGCGGGACTACCTCGCGCCGCGGATCGCCAAGTGGTGGATGCCGGACGACGTGGTGTTCGCCAAGGTCCCGCTGACCGCCACCGGCAAGATCGACAAGAAGGTGCTGCGCGAGGCCTACCGCGGGCGCCTGACCGACAGCCGATCGACCTGACCGCCACTGGGGGGACGCCCAGGCGCGATCGGGCCATATGGGCGTTTGCCGCCTTGGCCCCGCGTGCTGCTTCCTCTAGGGCTGGGGGCAACAAAGAAGGCGAACAGGGAGGAGCGCCATGATCAAGACCCGCATTACCGAGATGTTCGGTGTCGAAACGCCGCTTATCATGGGGGGGATGACCGGGGTGGGCTATGCGCCGCTGGTCGCCGCGGTCGCCAACGCCGGGGCCCTGGGCTTCATCACCGCGCACCATTCGCCCACCGCCGAGGCGCTGTGGGAAGAGATCAAGCGCTGCCGCGAGCTGACCGACAAGCCGTTCGGCGTGAACCTGACCCTGCTGCCGTCGCTCAACCCGATCCCCTATGACGAGTACCGGCACGCGATCATCGAGTCCGGGATCAAGATCGTCGAGACCGCCGGCCGCAATCCGACCGAACACCTGCCGGCCTTCAAGGAGGCGGGGGTCAAGGTGATCCACAAGTGCACCTCGGTCCGCCACTCGGTGACCGCCGCCAAGCACGGCGTGGACGTCATCTCGATCGACGGCTTCGAGTGCGCTGGGCACCCGGGTGAAGACGACGTCGGCCTGGTGGTGCTGCTGCCGGCGACGGTCGATGCGGTCGACATTCCGGTCATCGCCTCGGGCGGCATGGCCGACGGCCGCAGCCTGGCCGCGGCGCTGGCGCTGGGCGCCGAGGGCGTCAACATGGGCACCCGCTTCATGGCCACGCAGGAATGCGCCATCCATGAGAACGTGAAGAAGAAGATCGTCGAGAACACCGAGCGCGACACGCTGCTGACCAACCGCACCCTGCGCAACACCAGCCGGGTGGCGCGCAACGCGGTATCCGAGGAAGTCGTGCGCATCCAGCAGGACCCGACCAAGACCATCGAGGACGTGCGCCACCTGGTCGCCGGTGTCCGTGGCCGGACGAACGTCATGGGCAAGGGCGACACCGACGACGGCATCTGGACGGTCGGCCAAAGCCAGGGCCTGATCCACGACATCCCGACCGCGGCCGAACTGGTGCGCAACATCATGCGCCAGGCCGAGGAGGTGCTTGAGCGCAGCGCCCGCCGGCTCCAGACCGCCTAGCAGGCTGGAGCCGAGCAGGATGGGCGGAGGCGGTCCTCAGACCGCGACGGTCACCTTGAGGAAGGTGGCCGGGATCTCCGTCCGTCCGGCGTCGCCGCGGTTCTGGCTTTCGAACAGGGCCGAGAGCTCGGACTGCAACTGCGCCTCACGGCCGTCGTCCCTGGCGGCGGCGAAGGCGTTCATCGTCGGCCCGTAGTAGTCGCGGAACACCGCCAGGAAACTGTCGGGCGAGCCGGGGTGGCGGAAGGTGTAGGTCGCCCGCTCGCAGCTGATGCGGTCGGCGGCTACGCCGGCCTGCCCGAACCGTTCGCGGACATTGTCCTCCAGACCCCAGGTGACCGGGCTGACGAAGCCCTCGGGCGGCGGCGGCGTGTAGGCTGCGCTGGTCTGCAGGATCTTGGCGATTAGGGTCGGGTCGCCCGGAATCCAGTTGCCCATCACGATGCGCCCGCCAGGTCGGGTGACGCGCACCATCTCGCGCGCGACATCGAAGGGGCGTGGGGCGAACATCGCCCCGAACATGCTGACCACGAGGTCGAAGCTGTCGTCGGCGAGGCCTTCGAGGTTGGAGGCGTCGCCCTCCTCGAAGCGCAGATTCGACAGGCCCGCGGCCTTGGCCCGCTCGCGGCCCGCGGCCACCAGGTTGGAGGCGATATCGACGCCGAGCACGTTGGCGCCTCGCTGCGCCGAGGGCAGGGCGGTGGTGCCGTCGCCGCAGCCGAGGTCGAGGACGTCCATCCCCGCGCCGACGTCGAGGCCGGCGACCACTTCATCACCGCTTTCACGCATGGTGGAGGCCAGGCGCGTGAAGTCGCCCTTTTCCCACAGAGCCTTGTTTGCATTCATTTTACGATGCTCCGAGATAACGCCGTTATCGATACTATCTTCGGAGCGTTCACGCCATCGGGCGTGTACCGCAGGAGGCGGGCGGGCGAGCCTGGCGCCTCAGCGCAGGACCGTGCCGATGAAGTTGTCGATGAACCGCGCAACGGCGGCGTCGACCTGCGGTCGGGGCGGCATCTCGGCCGAGGTGGTGAAGTGCTCGCGACGGATCAGGGTGAGGCCGGCGGCGAACATCCGCGCGGTTTCGCGCGGGTCGGGCGCGACCAGGCCGTGAGCTTGGGCGAAGTGGGCGCAGTAGTCGGCGAGCAGCTGGATCTCATCGCGGTACAGGGCCTGGTTGAACCGCTGCTGGCCTGGACCGCCGGGTCCTTCCTTGCTGATCATGGCCATGTAGCGATGCTCGCGCGGGTCGATCCAGCGATCGACCAGATGCCGGCCGCAGAGCCGGAAGAAGGCCGGCGGATCGTCGGCCAGGGCGCGGTATTCGGGGCTCTGCAGGCGCTGGACGAACTCGGCCGGTCCCCATTGGGCGATCAGGGCGTTGTAGAGGTCGTCCTTGCCGGCAAAGTGGTTGTAGAGGCTGCTCTCGCGCAGGCCGGCGGCGCGGGCCAGCATCCGCATCGAGGTTCCGGCGTAGCCATGCTGGGCGAACAGCTCGAGCGCGGCGTCCATGATCCGCCGCCGGGTCGTGCCTTCTTCAGCCCTGTCCAACACCTGCATGGCCCGGTGGTACGCCGAAACCGCCCGGTTCAACAATCGATCTTGTGGGACGAACGAACGTTCGTTACGAGTGATTTCAACGAGGCGGACGATCGGTCGCCGAAAACGCCCGCAGGGGCGGGGCGGCCGCCGCGCCGCGGGCGGAGGAGCCAGGAGGAAGCATGAGCCGGGTATTCGGGAAGGTCTGCCAGAATGGCTACGTGGTCCGCGACATCGAGGCGGCGATGAAGCACTGGATCGAGGTCATGGGCGTCGGGCCCTGGTTCTACATCGAGGACGTCAAGACCGACTGGTTCAAGCACCGGGGGGTCGCCTCGGACGTGAAGATGTCGATCGCGCTGGCCAATTCCGGCGACCTGCAGATCGAGCTGATCCAGCAGCGCAACGATGCGCCGTCGATGTACAAGGAATTCCTCGATGCGGGCCTCGAGGGCCTGCAGCACATGTCCTACTGGACCCACGACTATCAGGGCCTCTACGACAAGGCGTTGTCGCTGGGCTACGTGGTCGGCCACGAAGGCGCGATCGGCGGCGAGCAGGGCCGGTTCGCCTATTTCGACACTCAGGCGCATCCGGGCACGATTGTCGAAATCTCCGACATCAGCGGCACGAAGGGCCGCACCTTCGAGCACATCCGCAAGGTCGCCGAGGGCTGGGACGGCGCCAATCCGATCCGGACGTTCAAGTGACCGGCACTTCGGAAAAATCGTCCTGACAGCCGCGCCGGAGGGGCCGCAATGAACTATCCCGATCTGCAAAACCTGTCGCCCGAGCTCAAGGAGATCCTGGCCGGCAAGCGCGAGGCCAACGTCTACAAGATGCTGATGCACTCGCCGAACATGGCGCCGGGGTTCACCGCCCTGGCCGACGCGGCGATGTGGAGCAAGACGTGGCCGGCGACCTGGCGCGAGCTGGCGATCATCCGGGTCGGGCGGCTCTACAACTCGCCCTATGAAGTTCATCAGCACGAGCAGATCGGACGGCTGATGGGCCTGAACGACGCCCAACTGGCCGCTTGCGCGGTCGGCGCGGACCAGTCGAGCCTGTCGGAGGACGAGAAGACCATACTGCGCCTGACCGACGCGCTGGTGGAGCGCCACACCCTGAACTCCGGCGAGCGCGCCGAGGGGCTGAAAATCCTAGACGCCAACGGGTTCGCCGACTTCGTGATGACGGTCGGCTTCTACCAGCTGGTCAGCAACTTCCTGAACGTCTTCGAGGTCGAGATCGAGCCGCACGACCTGTTCCCCAAGCCGGACGGGCGCAAGACGCAGGGAGCGAGCGCGTGAGCGGGCTGGCGGGCAAGGTCGCCGTCGTCACGGCGGCGATGGCGGCGCTGTCAGGGCTTCAGTCGGTCTGGCCGCCGCCGAGCGCGATGTAGAGCGACACCTGGTTGCGGAGGTTGGCGCCGCGCAGCTGCAGCAGCGACTGCTGGGCCGAGAACAGGTTGCGTTCGGCGTCGAGCACTTCGAGGTAGATGGCGATGCCGTTGGCGTAGCGCAGACGGGCGGTCTCGGCGAGGCGCTCCTGGGCGGCGACGGCGAGTTCCTGGGCGGTGATCTGGTCGGCGATGTAGCGTCGGCCGGCCAGGGCGTCGGCGACGTCCTGGAACGCGCCCTGCACAGTGCGCTGGTAGGTGGCCGCGGCGATGTCGCGCTGGGCGCGGGCGGCGTCGAGCTGGCCGCGGCGGGCGCCCCAGTCCAGCAGCGGCAGGACGATCCCGGCGCCGTAGCTCCAGGACTGGCGGTCGGACCCGACCAGGTCGTTGAGTTCGCGCGAGGCGTAGCCGGTCGCCCCGGTCAGCGAGATCCGCGGGAAGTAGGCGGCGCGGGCCGCGCCGATGTCGGCGTTGGCCGCGCGCAGCTGGGCCTCGGCCTGCATGATGTCGGGGCGGTTAACCAGCAGGTCGGAGGGCAGGCCGACGTCGAGACGGTCGAACATCTGCTGCTCAGCCAGCGGGAGGGCCCGGGGCAGGGTCGAGGTGTCGACCGGGCCGCCGATCAGGACGGTGAGCAGGTTGATGGCGACGGCCTCAGTCCGGCGCAGCTCGGCCAGCTGGGTCTGGGCGTCGGTCAGCAGGGACACCGA
The DNA here is from genome assembly GCF_026411515.1 of Phenylobacterium sp. 58.2.17. NCBI lineage: Bacteria > Pseudomonadati > Pseudomonadota > Alphaproteobacteria > Caulobacterales > Caulobacteraceae > Phenylobacterium > Phenylobacterium sp. 58.2.17. Next base: position 11,363 of record NZ_JAPMTQ010000040.1, read on the forward strand.
TTGGTCGTAGTCGGCCGAGGAGGTGACGCCGGCCTCCAGCCGCAGGCGGGCGATCTCGAGCCCCTCGCGCCGCGAGGCGAGGGTGCGTTCGGCCAGGGCGATGCGCTCGCCGTTCTCGCGCAGGGTCATGTAGGCGATGGCGACCTGGCGGATCAGCGAAAGGCGGAAGGCGCGCTGGCCCTCGACGCTGGCCAGGTAGCGGTAGCGGGCGGCGTCGGAGAGGTTGCGGACCCGCCCCCAGAAGTCGAGCTCGAAGGCCGATATGCCGAGGTCCAGGTCGTAGGATTCGGCCGTGATCGGCAGGCCGGTCGCGGTGACGTCGCCGGGCTGGCGGGCTCGCGCGCCGGTCCCCTCGAGGCCGACATTGGGCAGCTGGGCCGAGCGGGCGATGCGGTACTGGGCGCGGGCCTGCTCGACCTGGGCGACCGAAACGGCGAGGTCGCGGTTGTTGGCCAGCGCCTTGGCGATGACGACTTCCAGGCGCGCGTCGTTGAAAAAGTCGCGCCAGCTGAGTTGGGGCGCCTTTACGGCGCCGTCCGGCGTCACGCTGTAGGACGGGAAGGTCTCGGCGACCGGCGGGACCGGCTGCTCGTAACGCGGGGCCAGGGAGCAGGCGCCGAGCGCCAGGGCAAGCAGCAGCGGCCAGCTACGCATGGGGCGGCTCCTGCGGGGGCTCGCCCGAGTGCAGGCGACCGCGGGTCAGCCAGCGACGGGCCGAGAGGTAGAACAGCGGCGTGAGGAAGACTCCGAGCAGGGTGACCGCGATCATGCCGCCGATCACCCCGGTGCCGACCGCCTGACGGCTGGCCGCGCCGGCGCCGCTGGCCGTGAACAGCGGCACCATGCCGAGAATGAAGGCGAGCGAGGTCATGACGATGGGGCGCAGGCGCAGGCGGGCGGCTTCCAGGATGGCCTGGCGGGCGCCCATGCCGGCCTCTTCCTGCTCGATGGCGAACTCGACGATCAGGATGGCGTTCTTGGCCGACAGCCCGATGATCGTGATCAGGCCGACGTTGAAATAGATGTCGGCCGACAGACCGCGCAGCAGGGTCAGCAGCACCGCGCCCATCACCCCGATCGGCACGCCCAGCAGCACCGAAAGCGGGATCGGCCAGCTCTCATAAAGCGCGGCCAGCACCAGGAAGACGATCAGCATCGACAGCGCCAGCAGGGCCGCGACCTGGGCGCCGGCCTGCTTTTCCTCGAAGGCGATGCCGGTCCACTCGTAACCGAAGCCGGCGGGCAGGACGCGGTCGGCGATCTTCTCCATCTCGGCCAGCGCCGCGCCGCTGGACTGGCCGGGGGCGGCGGCGCCGGAGATGGTGAGGGAGGGATAGCCGTTGTAGCGCTGGAGCTGGGGCGGTCCTGCGGTCCATTTGGTGCGGCTGAAGGCGGAGAACGGGACCATCTGGCCGCCGGAGTTGCGGACCTGGAGATTGAGCAGGTTCTCCGGGGTCATGCGCTGTTCGGCCGAGGACTGGATCAGCACCCGGGCGATGGCCCCGCTGTGGGTGAAGTCGTTGGCGTAGGACGAGGCCAACGCGATCGACAGGGTGTTGTTGATGTCGCCGATGGCCACCCCCAGGGCGCGGGCGCGGACCCGGTCGATGTCGAGATATAGCTGCGGCGCGTCAGGCTGACCCTCGGGACGGACGCCGACCAGCAGCGGATTGCGCGAGGCCTCGGCCAGCACCTGGTCGCGGGCCGCGGTCAGGGCCGCGGCGTCGGCGCCGCCGCGGTTCTGGATCTTCATGCTGAAGCCGCTGGAGGTTCCGAGCGCCGGGATCGGCGGCGGGTTGAGGGCGAAGATGTTGGCGCTCTTGACCCCGGAGAGCGCGGCCATGGCGCGGGCGCTGAGCGCGTCGACGCTGTGGGCGGCGCCGGACCGCTCCTCCCACGGATGCAGGGCGATGAAGCCCATGGCGGCGTTCTGACCCTGGCCGAAGAAGTTGAAGCCGTGGATCATCACGATGTTGCGCACTTCGGGCTGGGCCTTGAAGAAGGCGCTGGCCTCGTCGATCGCCGCCTGGGTCCGCTGGGCGGTGGCGCCGGGCGGGGCGTCGATGGTGACCAGCATCACGCCCTGGTCCTCGGAGGGCAGGAAGCCGCCGGGCAGGCGCATGTAGAGCAGGCCGGTAAGCAGCACCGCCATCACGAACACCGCCAGCCAGCGCAGCGGCGCGCTGAGGATCCGGCCGACCCCGGCCTCGTAGCGGTGGGTGACCGTCGTGAAGCCGCGGTTGAAGCCGCCCAGCAGGCGGTCGACGAAGGCGAAGACGGCGTTGCGCGGCGCGCCATGCGCCCGATGCGGCTTGATCAGGGTCGCGCAGAGAGCCGGCGTCAGGGTGAGCGCCAGCAGCGCCGAAAAGCCGATCGACACCGCCAGGGTGACCGAGAACTGCCGATAGATGCCGCCGGAGGTGCCCGGAAAGAACGCCATCGGCAGGAAAACGGTCATCAACACCAGGGTGATGCCGATAATCGCCGAGGTGATCTGGCCCATCGCCTTCACCGTCGCCTCGCGCGGGGACAGGCCCTCCTCGGCCATGATGCGCTCGACGTTCTCGACCACCACGATCGCGTCGTCGACCAGGATGCCGATCGCGACCACCATCCCGAACAGCGACAGGATGTTGATCGAATAGTTGAAGACCAGCAGGCCGAAGCAGGCGCCGGCCAGGGCCACGGGGACGACGATGGTCGGGATCAGGGTGGCCCGCCAGTTCTGCAGGAACAGGAACATGACGATGAAGACCAGGACCATCGCCTCGATCAGGGTCTTCACCACCTCGTCGACCGATGCGCGGATGAAGGGCGTGGTGTCGTAGGGCGTCGACCAGGCGATGTCCTCGGGGAAGGTGCGCGACAGCTCGTCGAGCCGGGCGCGGACCCCTTCGGCGGTGGCCAGGGCGTTGGCGCCCGAGGCCAGCTGGATGCCGATGCCGGCCATGGTGGCCCCGTTGAGGGTCGACCCGGTGAGATAGTTGTCGGCGCCCAGCTCGACCCGCGCTACGTCGCCGAGGTGGATGGTCGAACCATCGGGATTGGCGCGCAGGATGATCTGGCGGAACTGCTCGGGGGCGGTGAAGCGGTTCTGGGTGATGACGGTGGCGTTGAGCTGGGTCTTGCCGGCGGTGGGCTGGTCGCCGAGGCTGCCGCCGGCCGTCTGACTGTTCTGCTCCTGGACCGCGGCGAGAACCTCGGAGGCCGAGAGGCCGTAGCCGGCCAGCTTCTGCGGATCGAGCCAGATGCGCATGGCGTACTGGGTCCCGAACAGCCGCACGTCGCCGACCCCCGACACGCGCCGCAATTCATCGACGACGCTGTTGGCGGCGAAGTCGCCGAGTCCCAGCGTGTCGGTGCGGCCTGTCTTCGACGTCAGCGCGACCAGCATGAGGAAGCCGGTGTTGGCGGCGTTGACCTGCACCCCCTGGCGGCGGACCTCCTCGGGCAGGCGCGGCTCGACCCGGCTGAGCCGGTTCTGGACCTCCATCTGGGCGACGTTGATATCGGTTCCGGACCTGAAGGTGACGGTCAGCGAGGCGGTGCCGTTCGAGCGGCTGGTCGCCTCCATGTAGAGAAAGCCGGGGACGCCGTTCATCTCCTTCTCGATCACCGAGGTGACGTTCTGGTCGAGGGTGGCGGCGTCGGCGCCGGGATAGGTGACCGACAGGGTGAGCGACGGCGGGGCGACGGTCGGGTACTGCTCGATCGGCAGCGTGCGTAGGGCGATCAGGCCGGCCAGCAGGATTCCCAGGGCGATGACCCAGGCGAAGACCGGGCGATGGGCGAAGAAGCTGCTGTTCATGGCCCGCCCTTCCCCGGTCCTAAGGCTTTGCGGCCGGGGCGGGCGCGGCCTTGGGCTTGGCCAGCGTCACCTTCTGGCCGGGCCTGATCTTCTGGAGGCCGTCGGTGATCACCCGCTCGCCGGGCTTGAGGCCGGAGACGACGACGAACTGGTCGCCGATCATGGCGCCCAGCTCCACCGGACGGGCCGCGGCGGATCCGTCGGCGGCCACGACCATGACGCTGGCCTTCTCGCCCGACATCTGCACCGCCCGCTGCGGCACGGTCAGGGCATTGGGATTGGGGGCGCCGGCCAGCCGCGCGCGGACGAACTGGCCGGGCAGCAGTTCGCGCTCCGGATTGGGAAACTCCGCGCGCAGAAGCAGGCCGCCCGTTGACGGGTCGACCGCCTGGTCGAGGAAGTTGAGGTGCCCGACCGGGCCATAGGCGCTGCCGTCCTCGAGCACCAGCCGGACCTCGACCCGGTCCAACTGCGGCAGGGCGAGCTTGGCGGCGGCGGCGCGGCGGCGCAGCTCCAGGATTTCGGCGTTGGGCAGAGAGAAGCGGACATAGATCGGGCTCAGCTGCTCGACCCTCGTCAGCAGCGTGGCCTGGGACGCCGACACCAGCGCGCCTTCGGTCACCTCGGCGCGGCCGACGCGGCCGCCGATCGGGGCGGTGACGGTGGTGTAGCTGAGGTCGAGCTTGGCCTTTTCGAGCGCGGCATCGGCCGAGGCGACATCGGCCTCACCCTGGCGGACGGCGGCCTGGGCGGCGTCGAACTCCTGGGCGCTGATCGCCTTGCGCTGGACGAGCGGGGTGTAGCGGGCGAGATCCTTGCGCGCATTGGCCAGGGTCGCCTGGGCGCGTTGCAGCGCGGCGCGGGCGCTGGCCTCGCTGGCGCGCTTCTCGCGGGGGTCGATGGCGAACAGCGGGGCGCCTTCGCGCACGTCGGTGCCCTCAGCGTAGAGCCGCCGCTCGACGATGCCGTCGACGCGGGCGCGGACGTCGGCCGTGCGCACCGCCTCGACCCGGCCGGGAAGCTCGACGATCTCGTCGACTGTGCGCGGCGTGAGGACGACGGCGTCGACCTCCATCGGCGGCGGCGCGCCGGCCGGCTGGCCGCCGCGTCCGCACCCGGCCAGCACCACCAGGCCTGTGACGGCGGCAAGGGCGAGGACCCGCGAGGCGCAGCGTGGATGACTACCGACCATGGTCGCCCCCCCAATCGTCCGGTTCAGCTTGTTCTGAACGCGGGAACGGTCGATCGGGTTTCGAAGATCGGTGTTCCGGGGAGCTAGTCGCCGGCGGCGGCCTCGGTGCGCCAGTCGGCGCCGGTGGCGGCGAACAGGCGGACGGCGTCGGCCAGCCGTTGGCCTTCCGCGCGGGCCAGGGATGCGCGGCCCTCGTTGACCCGCCGTTGGGCGTCGAGCACCTCGAGGAAGGCGCCGCCGCCGCGTTCGTAGGCGACCTTGGCCAGGCGCAGGTTCTCGTCGGCCTGGGACAGGCTGCGCTGGTGCGCGGCGCGCGCGTCCTCGTCGGCCGAGAGCGCGGTGAGAGCGTCGGCCACCTGGGCGAAGGCGGTGAGCACGGTCTGCTGGTAGCGCGCCGAGGCCGCGCCGGCCGCCTCGCGCGCCTGCTGGCGGCGGGCCTTCAGCGCGCCGCCGTTGAACAGCGGGGCGGTCAGGCCGGCGCCGATGTCCCAGCCGTTGGCGTCGTAGCCGAACAGGTCGCCGACCTTCAGCGAGCCCTGGGTAAGCGAGGAGGTCAGTCGGATCTTTGGATAGAGGTCGGCGGTCGCCGCGCCGATGTCGGCGGTGGCCGCGTGCAGCTCGGCTTCGGCCGCCAGGATGTCGGGCCGGCGGCGCACCAGCTCGGACGGCAGGGCGAGGGGAACCGGCGCGGCGAGCGTCAGGTGCGAGAGCTGGAAGTCCGGCGCCGTCCAGTCGGCGGGCGCCTGGCCGACCAGCACGGCCAGGGCGTGGCGCGCGGCGGCGAGTTGGGCGCGGAGCGGCGGCAGCAGGGTGCGGTCCTGTTCCAGCTGGCTCTGGGCCGCGACGCGGGCGGTGCTGGTCGAGCCGCCCAGCGCGTTGGCCTTGCGGACCAGTTCGACGTTGGCCTGATCGGCGGCGATCATCTGCTCGGTGGCTTCGATCTGGGCCTGGAGGGTGGCGATGGTCACCGCCTGCAGCGCGACATTTGCGGTGAGGGTGAGATAGGCCGCCTCGGCGCGCCGGGCCTGCGCCTCCATGCGGGCGGCCGCTCCTTCGATGCGGCGACGCTCGCCGCCGAACAGGTCGAGGTCGTAACCGACGCCGCCGCCGACCGAGTAGAGCGTGAAGGTCGGGTTCTCCAGCTGCATGTCGCCGAAGCCGGTGAAGCCGAACGCCTGGAGATTGGCGCGTTCGCGGCGGACACCGGCGTTGAGGTCGGCCTGGGGGCCGGCTTCGCCGCGGGCCTGGGCCAACGCCGAGCGGGCCTGGCGCAGGGTGGCGTCGGCCTCGGCCAGGGTCGGGCTGCCGGCGATCGCCTGGCGGATCACGGCGTCGAGCTCAGGCGAGCCGAGCGCGCTCCACCAGGGGCCGCTGGCGGCGGTCGCCGGATCGAGCCGGGCGGCCTCCGGCGCGGCGTCGCCAGCCATGGCGTAGCCGCCGGCGGTCGGGGCGTCGGGCGACCTGAAGTCGGGCCCCACCGTCGCGCAGGCGGTGAGCAGGATGGACAGGCTCGCGCCGAGCAGCGCGCGCCGGCGGGATCTAGTCGACAGCGACATGGTGGTCCGTCTCGGTCTTGGTCTTGGGGGAGCGCATCAGCAGGATCAGCGGCGCGCAGAGGATGGTGATGCCGAGCATCAGCCGGAAATCGTCGATGTAGGACAGCATCGCCGACTGCCGGGTGATCATTCCGTTGAGCCCGGCGATGGCGCTCTGGGTCTGGAACACCAGCGGCGCATAGGCGTGGTAGAGCGGATTGTCGGGGCGGGCGTGTTCGACGAGGGTCGAGTGGTGGACCTCGATGCCAGTGACGAAACGGGCCTGCATGATCGAGATGCCGGCCGCCGAGCCGATGTTGCGGATCAGGGTGAAGAGGCCGGCGCCTTCGGCCCGGTGCTCGGGCCGCACGGTGGCGAAGGCGATGGTCGACAGCGGCACGAAGATCAGGCCGGTGCCGACGCCCGACAGGAAGCCCGACACGATGATCAGGTGGGTGTCCATGTCGAGGCTGAAGTGGGTCATCTGCCAGAGCGAGACGGCGCTGATCGACAGGCCGGCGATCAGGATCAGCTTGATGTTCACTCGGCCGATGAGCTGGCCCACCGCGAACATGGCGATGAACGAGCCGACGCCGCGCGGCATGCTGACCAGGCCGGTGAAGGCGACCGGGTAGCCGAGCAGGGTCTGCATCATTGGCGGCAGCAGGGCGAGAGTGGAGTAAAGCAGGATGCCGATAAAGAAGCCGAACACGCAGCAGGTGACGAAGTTGGCGTCGGCGAGCAGCGCGCGGGCCACGAAGGGCTTGGGCGCGGTCGCCATCTGCACGGCGAACATCCAGATCGCGATCACCGCCACGACCAGATAGGTCCAGATCTCGGCCGAGCCGAACCAGTCCTGGCCCGGGCCGCGGTCGAGCATCATCTGGAAGGCCCCGATCGCCAGGGCCAGGGTGGCGAAGCCGATGGCGTCGAACGGCCGCTTTTCCGAACCCTTCTTCTCGGAGAGGAACAGGAAGACCCCGGCGAAGGCCAGGACGCCGATCGGCAGGTTGATGAAGAACACCCAGCGCCAGTCGAGATTGTCGGTCAGCCAGCCGCCGAGCGCCGGGCCGAGGATCGGGCCGAGCACCGCGCCGGCGCCCCAGACGGCCATGGCCTGGCCGTGCTTCTCGGGTGGGTTGATGTCGAGCAGCACCGCCTGGGAGAGCGGGATGAGGGCTGCGCCGAACAGGCCCTGAAGCAGGCGGAAGAGAACGATCTCGGCCAGGTTGCCGGCGATCCCGCACAGCATCGAGGCGACCGTGAAGCCGGCGATGGAGACCAGGAACACCGTCTTGCGGCCGAGCCGGTCGGACAGGAACCCGGTCAGCGGCGTCATGATCGTGGCCGCGACGATATAGGAGGTCAGGACCCAGGTGATCTGGTCGGCCGAGGCCGAGACGCTGCCCTGGATGTGCGGCAGGGCGACGTTGGCGATCGTCGTGTCCAGCGAGTTCATCACCGTCGCCAGCATGACGGAGATGGTGATCGCCGCCACGTTGACGCCATCGCCGGGCTTGGCGGCGGCGATGGTCATTTCCCGAGCGCCGAGCGGACGTCGACCTTGGCGACGGCGCTGAGGCCGGAGCTGAGATTCGGCGCGGCCTCGTCGAGCGCCAGGCGCACGGGCAGGCGCTGGACGACCTTGACCCAGTTGCCGGTCGCGTTCTCGGCCGGCAGCAGCGCGAAGCTGGAGCCGGTGCCGGGGCTGAAGCTGACGACGTGGGCCTTCAATTCGTGGTCATAGGCGTCGACCTTGACGCTCGCCGGCTGGCCGACCCGCATGTGGGCGAGCTGATCTTCCTTGAAGTTGGCCTCGATCCAGGGCGTGCCGGAGATCAGCCAGAACAACGTCTGGGCGGTGGCCACGCGGTTGCCGGGCTGGAGCTGCTCGACCTTGGCGACGACGCCGTCGGCTGGGGCCAGGACAGTGGTGTAGGACAGGTTGAGGCGGGCGCGTTCCAGCTCGGCCTTGGCCTGAAGCACCTTGGGATGCTGGTCGGGCGAGGCGCCGGCGCGGCCGCCGATGTCGGCCAGGGCGGAGGCCAATTGCTGGCGGACCACCGCGACCTGACGGCGGGCCTGCTCGGCCTCGTGCGCGGCCTGGTCGGCCTGGGCCTGGGTCGAGACGCCGGCGGCGGCCAGGTCCTTCTGGCGAACGGCCTCGCGCTCGGTGTAGCTGACCCGCTCCTGGGCGGCGGCGAGGTCGGCGCCGCGCTGAGCGTAGACCCCCTGGGTGCTCTCGACGTCGAAGCGCGCGGCCGCCAGGGCGGCCTCGGCCCGGGCGACGGCGACCTGGTAGTCGGCCGGGTCGAGCTTGAACAGTATGTCGCCCTTGTGGACGGCCTGGTTCTCCTTGACGCCGACCTCGATCACCCGCCCGTCGATGCTGGGGCTGATCGCCGTGCGGGCGGTCTGGACGTAGGCGTTGTCGGTGGTCTCGTAACGCCCGCCGGTCAGCACGAAGTAGCCGACCACCGCCAGCACGAGGGCCGGGCCGCCGATCATCAGCGGCAGCCGCAGCTTCTGGCCAAGGGTGCGTTCCGGCGGCCGGTGGCTGGCTGCTTCCTGTTCGGCCTCGGCGATCGCCTGATAGCCTTCCGCGTCGCTCACGCGCTGCTCCAACGTCTGCGCGCGGCCGGTGGATCGCCGTCCGCGCAGGGTTCCGATTTATGATGAGGCGAGGGCGGGGAGGGCCCAAGCCGGAGCGCGGCAGATATGCCTCCCCTTGCCATGAGCCAAATGATAGTTTGTCACTACGAAAATGAATGATGCGCATTTCAATACGCTGGATCTGAACCTGCTGCGGGTGTTCCAGGCCCTGCTGGAAGAGCAGAGCGCCACCCGGGCCGGCGAGCGGCTGGGTCTGACCCAGTCGGCGGTCAGCCATGCCCTGGGGCGGTTGCGCGCCTCGTTGGGCGACGACCTGTTCGAGCGCGGGGCGTCGGGTCTGCAGGCGACGCCGCGCGCCCTGGAAATGGCGCCGGCGATCCGCGCGGCCCTGAAGATGCTGGAAGACGCCGTGTCGCCGAGCCGGTTCGATCCGGCGACGACCGATCGGCTGTTTCACGTCGCCGCCAGCCCCTACGCCAGCTCGGTGATCATGCCGGCGGTCGTGCGGCGGGTGCTGGCCGAGGCACCGGGCGCCAAGCTGCACCTGGTGTCGCCGACCTCGAACGTGGTCGAGGACCTCGACCGCGGGCGGCTGGACGTGGTGATCGGCGCCTTCGACCATGTCGACGACCGCTTCGAACACGCGCCGCTGTTCGACGAGACCGGGGTCTGGGTGATCCGTGCCGGACATCCGGCGTTGTCGCCCGGCATTTCGGACGAGGTGCTGGCCAAGTTGCCGCGGCTGCTGATCTCCGGGGCCGAGCCGCGCGAACCGGCGCGCGGCCGCGGGCTTGGCCTGCAGCGGCTGTCCAACTGGCACGACTCCTACGCGCTGGGCGGGGTCGCGCTGCGCGAGGTCGACAGCCCAGTCAGCGTGCCGGACGCCTATTCGGCCCTGGTCATGGTGGGCCAGACCGACGTCGCGGCGCTGATGCCGCGGCGGCTGGCCATGCTGGCCGAGCAGGCCGGCCGGGTGGTGGTGATCGAGTCGAGCGGGGCCTCGCCGCCGTTCACCCTGGGGGCGGTGGTGCGGCGGGGCGAGCGCGGCGCGGTCGCCTGGCTGCTGGCCCTGATCGCCGAGGTCGGGCGGAAGATCTAGGCGCCGCGACGATTAGATCGGCCGGTTCGGTGCTGAGGCCTTGATCGGCTGCGTCTTATGGACGAGCAGGTACGCCGGCTGCGGCGAAGCTCAGAGTCGGGCAGGCCGTTGGGGGGCGTCGTCATTTTCAAGTTGTCAGCCTTCGCCTGCGCGGCGGCGCTTGCCGCCGGCGTTGCGCCCGCCGCCGCCTCGGACGTCGACTTCCATTGGGACGGGCGCCAGTTCGTGACCGCCGACGGCGGTTTCAGCCTGCGGCCGAAAGGGCGTTTGCTGGTGGACGCCTCGACGACCGACGGGTCGGCCTTCGCCGCCCGCAACGTCGTCGGCGACGAAATCCGCGCGCTGCGGTTCGGCGTCGAAGGCATGGTCGGCGAGCATCTGTTCTACACCGCCGAGGGCGATTTCGCCGGAGACAAGGCTATCCTGCGCGGGACCTACCTGGCCTGGCGCGACCGCTGGGCGGGCAAGGACGTCGAACTGGTGCTGGGCAACCGCCTGAGCGAGCGCGGGCTGGACGGGTCGAGCAGCTCGGACGGGACGCCGTTCCTGGAGCGCAATGCGGTGGCCTTGGCGGTGATTCCGCTGAAGGGCTTCTATGGCTGGGGCGGCATCGCCAAGGTCTACGGCGCCGACTGGCACGTCACGGCCCAGGTGGCGGGCGACGATCCGGGCAATCTGGGGGTCGCCAAGGACGTGACCACCTATCTGGCGCGGACGCACTGGAACCCGGTGAAGTCGCCGGCCGGCGTCGTGCACCTGGGGGCTTGGGGCTTCTATGAGGACTTCCCGCCCGGGATGGACAGCCACTCGCGCAACACCGCCTGGGCTGGACACCTCAACAAGGAGGTCCAGGTCCCGCTCGGCGCCCTGGCCGATCCGGTCTACGGGGCCGGGTACGGGGTGGAGCTGGGCGCGGCGCGCGGTCCGGTCTGGGGGTTCGTCGAGGCCGGCCGGCGGGTGATCGACACGCGCACCGACCACGTGACCGCCGATGCGACCGCCTGGACCGCCGGCTGGATGATCACCGGCGAGAACTCGGCCTATTCCAGCCGGGGCGGGACCTTCGTGAAGATTGCGCCGCGCGCGCCGGTTTCGAGGGGCGGGCCCGGCGCCTGGGAGGTGGCGGTGCGCTACCAGAGCGTCGACAACACCGACGCGCCGCTGGGCGGCAAGGGCCAGGAGGCCGAGGTCGGGGTCAACTGGCGGCTGGAGGACTGGCTGCGGCTGATGGTCAATCTCAGCCACTGGGAAGTCACGCACCGGGCCGGCAAGTACGCCGGGGTCGACGACGGCGACAGCCTGGCGGGCCGGCTGCAGATCGCGTTCTAACGGACCCGGGCGGCGAGTGCGGCACGGTCGATCGCCTTCCACATCTGCGTGCGCGAGGCCAGCTTGGCGTCATCCTCGCCATGGTAGCGGTGGGCGGGCGTGCCCAGGATCAGCAACTGAACATCGGTCGGCCGGCTGCGGTCGAAATAGGCCGGATTGAACTCGACCAGGGTCCGCTCGGGCGGGCAGGCCGGGCTAGCCGACAGCTCATATCCCGAGACCATGCAGGCTGGCTGAAGACGGCGGGCGGGGCTGAGGGCGGCGAGCGCCGTCTCGGTCTCGCGCACGACGATGTCCGCACCGTCGCGGCGGGCCTGCTCGATCTTCTCCCGCAGATAGCGCTCCATGCTGACCGGTCGGAAGGCGGGCGCGCGCCCATGGGTGATGATCGCGTAGTCGTCGCCGTTCAACTCGTACTCGACCAGCCGAGGATTGCGGGCCGGCTTGAAGGCCAGCACGTACCAGTCGCCGTCGCGCTCGTCGCGCCGAACATTGGCGCGGCTCGGGTCAAGCCCGGCGCCGGGCATGTTGACCTTCAGGATGATCCCGCCGCCGGTCATCCGGCTGCAGCGCCCGTCCCGAAAGCTGATCGGGGCCATGACCGCGATTTCGGCCCCCATGACCCCATGGGGATTGATCAGCTCGATCCACGACTTAAGCCGGTGACAGACCGGGGCGGGCGGCGCGTTGACGGCCGGCATGGCCGCAAGCTGCTCGATGATCGGCGAAATGGCTCCGCGAAACGCCGCGACCTCGCCTGGGCCGAAGCCGTCGGAGCGTGTCTTGGCGTCGATCTGGCGCTCGAAACGGCCGTCGGCGCCGGCCTGGACGATCGGAACGTCCTGCGCCCGGGCGGACGTGGCGGCGAGGATAGCGAGGGCGGCGATCAGTAGGCGCATGAGCAGCTTCCGGTGATTGACCGGTCGCCGCTATGCGGGGGCGGGGCAGCTCTCAACGGCCCTGCTACGAAGGCGGCCTACGCTTCGACGTAGGCCGCCCTTGGCGCGATCAGTACCGGGTCGGGATGACCACCTTCATCACCTCGTAGCCCTTCACGAAGGACGAGAGGACGCGCTTGGGCTCCTCGACCACTTCGATCGACGGGAAGCGCTGGAGGATCTCTTCCCAGAGGATCTTGAGCTGCAGCTCGGCCAGGCGGTTGCCCACGCAGCGGTGGATGCCGAAGCCGAACGACATGTGGTTGCGGGGCCGCTCGCGGTCGATGATGTAGTCGTTGGGCCGATCGATGACCTCGTCGTCGCGGTTGCCCGAGACGTACCACATGATGACCTTCTCACCCTTCTTCATCTGCTTGCCCTGGAATTCGAAGTCCCGGGTCAGGGTGCGGCGCATGTGGGCCAGCGGCGTCTGCCAGCGGATGGTCTCCGAGACCATCGACGGGATCAGCGACGGGTTGTCGTAGAGCTTCTTCTTCTGGTCGGGGTTCTGGTGCAGGGCCAGAACCGAACCGGTCATGGTGTTACGGGTGGTGTCGTTGCCGCCGACGATCAGCAGGATCAGGTTCCCGAGATACTCCATGCGGTCCATGTTCCGCGTGGCCTCTCCGTGGGCGAGCATCGAGATCAGATCGCCCTTCGGCGGTTCATTGACCCGTTCGTTCCAGAGGCGCGTGAAGTAGTCCACGCACTCGAACAGCTCCATCTTGCGTTCTTGCTCGGCGACCTCGGGATCGGTGGAGCTGAACAGGCCCGACTCCGGGCCGGCGGTGGCCACGTCCGACCAGCGGGTCAGCTTGCGGCGATCCTCCCACGGGAAGTCGAACAGGGTGGCCAGCATCTGGGTGGTCAGTTCGATCGAGACCTTGTCGACCCAGTCGAACTCCTCGCCGATCGGCAGGCTGTCGAGGGTGCGCTGGATGCGCTCGCGGATCAGCGGCTCAAGTGCATGGAGGTTGGCGGGCGAGACGATCGGGCTGACGGTCTTGCGCTGGACGTCGTGCTTGGGCGGGTCCATCGCGATGAACATCGGGAGGGTGAAGTCCTCCTTCTGATCGAAGATCGTGATCGACGGCTCCGACGAGAACACCTCGTGATTGGTGTCGATCGCCATGATGTCGTTGTACTTGGTCACCGACCAGTAGGGGCCGTCGTCGTGCAGGCCTTCCTTGTGGTAGTGGACCGGATCCTCCTTCCGGAGGCGTTCGAAGTAGGGCCACATGGTTTCGGAGCGGAACAGCTCCGGGTCGGCCACATTGAACTCATCGAGCGGCAGGGCGTAGGCCTTGGCCCGAGCTTCAGACTTAAGATCGACGGCGCCGTCGCTCATCACATTTCCTCCGAGTCCGGCCTTGAGTGACCGCTGTTCACCTGACAATGGCGCCGGAATGGCTTCAGGGGAAGTTGCTGGCGTGCAACAGAAAATCTGAACTGACAAAACGACCGGTCGTGCGTAAATCCGAAGCCAGCGAACACCTGTTTGAAACCGGAGCGACCATGTCGGCCGACAGCCTCTTCAAGCCCTTTGAATTCAAGGGTCTGCGCCTTCCCAACCGTATCGTCATGGCACCCATGACGCGTTCATTTTCGCCCGGCGGCGTGGCGACCGACGAGGTGGCGCAATATTACAAGCGACGCGCCGCAGCCCAGGTCGGGCTGATCGTTTCGGAAGGCGTGGGCGTCGATCGGCCCGCCTCGCTCAACGACAAGAACGTTCCGCGATTCCATGGCGATAAGGAGCTGGCCGCCTGGAAGCACGTGATCGACGAAGTTCATTCGGTCGGCGGGGTGATGGCGCCGCAGCTCTGGCACGTCGGCAACGTGCGGACCCGCGACCCGGAGTGGAACCCGCCCGGGCCCTATGACAGCCCGTCCGGCCTGTCTCGCCCCGGCAAGGAATTCGGCGCGCCGATGACCGACGAAGAGGTCGCCGACGCGATCCGCGCCTTCGCCGAGGCCGCCGCGGCCGCCAAGGCGCTGGGCTTCGAGGCGATCGAGCTGCACGGGGCGCACGGCTATCTGATCGACCAGTTCTTCTGGGAGGGCACCAACCAGCGCGAAGACGCCTATGGCGCCAAGGACCTGCCGGGACGGGCGCGCTTCGCCGCCGACATCCTGAAGGCCGTGCGCAAGGCGGTGGGGCCGGACTATCCGGTGATCATCCGCATCAGTCAGTGGAAGCAGCAGGACTACGACGTGAAGCTGGCCCAGGACCCGGCGGCGCTGGAAGCCTGGCTTGGCGCGCTGGTCGATGCGGGCGCCGACATCCTGCACTGCTCGCAGCGCCGGTTCTGGGAGCCGGAGTTCGAGGGTTCGGACCTGAACTTCGCCGGCTGGGCCAAGAAGCTCACCGGCGTGCCGACGATCACCGTCGGCTCGGTGGGGCTGTCGGGCGAGTTCATCGCCGCGTTTGCGGGCGAGGGCTCCAAGCCGGCGTCGCTGGAGGAGCTTGAGCGCCGGCTGGACCGCGGCGACTTCGACCTGGTCGGGGTCGGCCGCGCGCTGCTGCAGGATCCGGAATGGGTCGTGAAGATCCGCGAAGGCCGCACGGGCGAGCTCAAGAACTTCGAGCGCGAGGCTCTGGCGACGCTGTACTAGGCGACTTTCCCTCCCCCTCGTGGGGAGGGACGATCGCGCAGCGATCAAGGTGGGTCCGGCGCTTGTATGTCCCCACCCGTCTCGCCGCGTTGCGGCGATCCACCCTCCCCACGAGGGGGAGGGAGAAGTTCAGGCGTTGAAGTTCAGCTTCAGGCCGGGACGGGGCCAGGTGGTCTTGTAGAGCTTGCCGGTCGAGGAGGCGGTGATCCAGGCCGTCTTCATGTCCGGGCCGCCGAAGCAGATGTTGGTGGTGATGAAGTCGGGCACCGGATAGTGCTCGACCGTTCCGTTCGGGTCGAACGCGGTGATCCCGCCATTGAGGATGGTGGCCACGCAGACCTTGCCGGAGGCCTCGACCGCCAGGCTGTCGAGGAACTGCACGCCGGGCAGGTTGCAGACCGAACGGCCGGGCGCGAAGCCGGCGGGCGGGGCCAGCACGCCCGGCTCGACGACGTCGAAGGCCCAAAGGCGACCGAGCTGAGTGTCGGCGAGATAGACGGTCTTCTCGTCCGGAGACAGGCCCACGCCGTTCGGCGCGATCAGGTGGTCGCGCTGGCGGCTGACATGGCTGCCGTCGATCTTGGCGTAGTAGAGGGCGCCGAAGCGGCGGCCATCGGGCGTGCTGGCGCCGTGGTCGGAGAACCAGAAACCGCCCTGCTTGTCGAACACCAGGTCGTTGGGGCCGACAAAGGGGCGCCCGTCGCAGCTGTCGTAGAGCGTTTTCAGCTCGCCGGTGGCGAGGTCGAAGCGCTGGATGTAGCCGCCCTTGTGGGTGTCGGGGGGCGGGCCCGGGATGGTCAGGCCGTCCTGCTGGGGCCAGGTGAACGAGCCGCCGTTATTGGTGATGTAGATCGCCCCGTCCGGGCCGATGGCCGCGCCGTTGGGGCCGCCGCCGGTCTCGACGACCGTCTCCTTGCGCCCGTCCGGATAGACGCGGGTGAGGCGCTGGGCCTTGATCTCGGTGAGGATCACCGAGCCGTCGTTCATGGCGATCGGGCCTTCGGGGAATTCGAAGCCCTCGGCGACAAGCTGCATGTCCATGGTCGCGGTCCCTCCTTGGCTCGCCACTCGCAGCGGTGGCGTTGAGGCCGCGACTATGACCGATCAGCGCCGTTCCAACACCCGAATTTTAAACGCGTGTTCGTCGCCCTCGCCCGCGGGGTGAGAGGTGCTGCTGACTTCGGTCCAGCGGCTCTCGTCGATCGGCGAGAGGGTGACGTCGCCGGCCACCTCGGCGTCCACCTCGGTCAGGTAGATGCGCTGGGCGCGGGTCAGGGCCAGTTCGAACAGCGAAGCTCCGCCGATGACGCAGAATTCGTCCACGCCGTCCTCGGCGGCCTGCTCGCGAGCGATCGAGACGGCCTCGCTGAAGTTGTCGCAGACCACCGCGCCCTTGGCCTCGAACGAGCCGTCGCGGGTGAGCACGATGTTGGTGCGGCCGGGAAGCGGCTTCTTGGGCAGGCTCTCCCAGGTCTTGCGGCCCATGATCACCGGCTTGCCCATGGTGACCGCCCGGAAGTTGGCGAGATCGGTCTTCAGCCGCCAGGGCAGGGAGCCGTCCTTGCCGATGACGCCGTTGCGGTCGCGGGCGAGGGGGCCGGCGGTGAGGATCGGGATGCTCATGTCCCGCTCATAGCAGAGTCCTGGGATGAGCGACCCAGCCGATTGTCGGCCAGGCCGATCACCGCCCGCAGGCCGGGATGGGCGTCCTCCAGTTCGAGGGTTCCGCCATGCAGCTTGGCGCAGGCCGCCGCGATGGCCAGACCCAGCCCGCCGCCCGGCTTCGAACGGGCCGCGTCCAGCCGCACGAACCGCTCGCGCACCCGGCCGCGGTGCTCCGGCGCGATGCCAGGGCCGCTGTCGCTGACCACGATGCGGATCAGGCCGGGGGTCTCTTCGAGGGCCAGGCGGACGACCGCGCCCTCGCCCGCGTGATGGGCGGCGTTGTGCAGCAGGTTGCCGACCGCCTGGCGCAGGATCAGCTCGTGGCCCTGGACGACCAGCGGGCCGCGCGGCTCCGGCGCGACGAAGGTCTGGCCGGCGTCCTCGATCACCGGGGCGAACAGTTCGCCGACCTCGGCGACCAGGGCGGCGAGGTCGAGTGGAGCCATCATGTCGCGTGAGAGCCCGGCCTCGGCGCGGGCGATGTCCATCAGAGCCGAGAGGGTCGAGAGCGCGCGGTCGGCCTCGCCGTGGGCCTGCTCGATGGCGTCGAGGCGGTCTTCATCGCCGATCTGCGGCTCCAGGGCGCGGGAGAGGTCGGCGCGCATGCGGGTCAGCGGCGAGCGCAGGTCGTGGGCGAGGCTGTCGGTGACTGTGCGCATGCCGGTCATCAGCTCTTCGATGCGGTCGAGCATGGCGTTCATGGAGAGGCCGAGCCGGTCGAAGACGTCGCCCTTGGGGTGAACCTCGGTGCGGGCCGAGAGGTCGCCGTCGGCGATGCGGCCGGCGGTGGCGGCCAGGGTCTCCATGCGCGCCAGCAGCAGGCCGTTGAACCAGATCGCCGCCAGCAGCACCGCGCCGACCGCCGCCAGCAGGGCCGCGGCGGCGCTGGCCAGCAGGGCGCGGCGGAAGGCGATGCGCTCGCCGATGTCCTCGTAGACGACCAGGGAGCCGCCCATCGACAGCGGCTGGACCAGCACCCGCCAGGGCGAGCCGCGCCCGTCCTCGACGATGTCCAGCTTGGCCGCGCCGGAGGCCGGCAGCTGTTGGGCCGCCTCCAGCCGCGCGCCGCCGAGCAGCCGCCCGCCAGCGTCATAGAGCGCGTAGCGGAAGGCGCCGCCCGGATCGGTCTTCTCGCGCAGATCGAGTGCGCGGGCCAGCGGCGCCAGGCCTTCCTCGTGGGCGAAGGCGACGAAGTAGTCGCGCGCGGCCTCGGCGACCTCGCGCTGGCGCTTGCCGATGATCGCTTCGCCGACCCGGTCGATCGTCAGCAGGCCGACCGCCAGGGCCGAGAGCGCCACCGCCAGCAGGACGAAGAACACCGCCCCTGGCCGCAGGCGCGAGCCGAGCGGCCTCACGGCTCCTGCGACAGGCGGTAGCCTGTCCCGCGCAGGGTGTGCAGCAGCGGCTGGGCGAACCCCTCGTCGATCTTCTTGCGCAGGCGGCTGATGTGGGTGTCGACGACGCTGGTGTGTGGGTCGAACCGATAGTCCCAGACCTGTTCGAGCAGCATGGTGCGGGTGACGACCCGATCCTTGTGCCGCATCAGGTACTCCAGCAGCTTGAATTCGCGCGGCAGCAGGTCGAGCGTGCGCCCCTCGCGGCTGACCCGGCGCGACAGCAGGTCGATCGAAAGGTCGCCGCAGACCAGCTTGGTCTCGACCTCCGGCCCGGAGCGGCGGCGCATGAGGTTTTCCAGCCGCGCCGACAGCTCGGAATAGCCGAAGGGCTTGGTCAGATAGTCGTCGCCGCCGGCCCGCAGGCCCTTCACCCGCTCGTCCAGGTGACTGAGCGCCGAGAGGATGATGATCGGCGTGGAAATGGAAGCGGCACGCAGGGCCTTGATGACGCTGAGGCCGTCCATGCCCGGGACCATGCGGTCCATGACGATGGCGTCGAAGCCCTCGCCGCTGGCGGCGTAGAAGCCGTCGCGGCCGTCAGCGACGTGCTCGGCCGTGTAGCCCTCCTCGCGCAGGCCCTTGAGGATGTAGTCGGCCGTTTCGGCGTCGTCCTCGACCAGCAGGATGCGGCGGCTCATGGGCGGCGCTCCGAATTGCTCGCCGGCGAGGATGGCGCGGTTTCGACGGGCCTCCAAGACGGTCGGGCGGCCGCGGGAGACCGGCCGCCCGACCAACGCACACTAGGGGAGCTGGGGATCACCCCTTGGCGACGCAGGCCTTCACGAAGGCGGCCTTGTCGCCGGTGTGCGTCTTCTGGCTGTTCCAGGCCTTTTCGCACTCAGTCTTCTTGGCGGCGGGAGTCGGCTTGGCGGCCATGGCGGTCTTGGCCGGAGCGGCGGGCGCCGGGGTGGCGGCGAACGCGGCCGAGCCGGCGATCAGGCTGAGGGCGACGGCGGCGGGGGCGATGAGGTGGCGCATAAGGCTCTCCTAGAGAATGTCGGCCGGATCGTTCCGGACGAGGAGAGCAGACACCGTAGGGCCCTCAGCCCCCGGTCGGCGAACTCGCAAGTTTGTAAGGTTAGACCGCGATCGGGGCTTCGATCTTGTCGTGGGCCTTGTAGCCGCGGAGCTTGAAGTCCTCGAACTCGAAGGCGAAGAGGTCGCGCTTGTCGGCGATCTCCATGACCGGCAGCGGCAGAGGCTGGCGGGCGAGCTGCTCGCGGGCCTGGTCGAGGTGGTTCAGGTAGAGGTGCGCATCGCCCAGGGTGTGCACGAACTCGCCGGGCTCCAGGCCGGTCACCTTGGCGACCATCATGGTCAGCAGGGCGTAGGAGGCGATGTTGAACGGCACGCCGAGGAACACGTCGGCCGAGCGCTGGTAGAGTTGGCAGGAGAGCTTTCCGTCAGCCACGAAGAACTGGAACAGGCAGTGGCAGGGCGGCAGCGCCATGTCGTCGACGTCGGCCGGGTTCCAGGCCGAGACGATGTGGCGGCGAGAGTTGGGCATGGTCTTCAGCCCCTCGACGACATTTGCGATCTGGTCGATCACCCGGCCGTCCGGCGCGGTCCACGAGCGCCACTGCTTGCCATAGACAGGGCCGAGTTCGCCGCCTTCATCCGCCCATTCGTCCCAGATGCTGACGCCGCGCTCCTGCAGCCACTTCACGTTGGTGTCGCCGCGCAGGAACCAGAGCAGTTCCAGGATGATCGACTTGCGGTGCAGCTTCTTGGTGGTCAGCAGCGGGAAGCCCTTGGCCAGGTCGAAGCGCATCTGGCGGCCGAAGACGCCGAGCGTGCCGGTGCCCGTGCGGTCGCCGCGCTGGACGCCGTTGTCCAGGATGTCCTGGAGCAGGTCGAGGTACTGCCGCTCGGGATGATCGGCGGCGGCTTCGGCGATGGCGACGTGGGCGTTCATCAGGCGGGACCGCTGGCTGTTCGGAACGTGATTCGGTGGTGATTCGGTCTCGGCGTGAACGCCCCAATGGGGAGTTCGTCCACAGCTGGACGGCAAATCCCAGATAGCGCAGATTGTCCAGAGAAACCCATTGGTTGCGCTGTCGCCCGGCGCGCCGGCTTCAGGATCTGCTCGATGTTCGCCTTGCTCGCCCTCGCCGCGGTGTTGGCCGCTTCCGGCGCTGCTCCCGAAACCCCGTCGCCGCCGCCGCAGGCGGCCGCGACGCCTGCGGCTCCAGCGCCCGCGCCCGTCGCCGCCCCGGACAAGGCCAAGGAAGAAAAGCTCGTCTGCAAGTACGAGATGGAGACCGGCAGCCGGTTCTCCAAGAAGATCTGCATGACCCCGGCGCAGGCCAAGGCCCGCCGCGACGAGGCCCGCAAGGCGGTGTCCGACATTCAGGCCAACTCCGCGATCGCTCCGGGCGTCGGGCCCTAGGCTCCTCGCTGAACTGGCGCGCGCTTCGGCGGTAAATGCCCTAGCCTGCGAAACCGCCGTCGCTCAGGAACGCCAGCTCCTCGGTGGTGCTGACCCGCCCGAGGCACGCGTTGCGGTGGGGGAAGCGGCCGAACCGGACGATGATCTCGCGGTGCAGGTCGGCCCAGCGCAGCGATTCCGCATCGCCGGCGTCGTCCTTCAGCCGGGTGAACAGGCGCACCGCCTCGTCCTGGTCGGCGAGATCCTCGGAGTGCTCGAAGGGCAGGTAGAAGAACTGGCGCAGGCCCGCCTCAGTCGCGCGGTCGTGGCCTGAGGCGAGGGCGTTGCGGGCGACGTGGCGCGCCTTGGGGTCGGTGGCGAAGGCATGGCCCGAGCCGCGGTAGAGATTGCGCGGGAACTGGTCGAGCAGGAGCAGCAGCGCCAGCGATCCCTCGGCCGAGGCCATCCAGCCGTCGTACTCGCCGCGGGCGGCGGCGTGGTGCACCGGTTCGAAGCGGAGCGCGATCGCCTCGTCGAACTTGGCGCTCTTGGCGAACCACTTCTGGGGTCCGGCCGCCGTCCAGAAGCCGACCACGTCCTTGGGTGTCGCCGCCATTCATCGCCCTCCAGTCTGGATAGTCTATGTCCGACGGCGGCGGTTTCGGTTCAAGGGCGTGCGCGCGCATTCAGTTTTTCCGGCGAAACGCCGCATCGCGGCGAGCTTCCCTTGACCTGCGCGCAAAATTCCCCTCCATAGCCCGGCCTTTGCTGCGGCGCCGTTGCGCGGAACCGTGGCTACCTTCGACTTCAGGAGAATGATCATGCGCGTCTACTATGACCGCGACGCCGACCTCGCCCGCATCCTGGACAAGAAGATCGCGATCGTAGGCTATGGCAGCCAAGGTCGCGCCCACGCGCTCAACCTTAAGGACTCCGGCGTCAAGGACGTCGTGGTAGCCCTGCGTCCGGGTTCGGCCACCGCCAAGAAGGTGGAAGCCGACGGCCTGAAGGTGATGACCGTCGCCGACGCCTCGGCCTGGGCCGACGCCATCATGGTGCTGGCGCCCGACGAACTGCAGCGCGGCATCTACGCCAACGAAATCGCCCCGAACATCAAGGACGGCGCGGCGCTGCTGTTCGCGCACGGCCTGAACGTGCACTTCAACCTGATCGAGCCCAAGGACACCATCGACGTGCTGATGGTCGCGCCGAAGGGCCCCGGCCACACCGTGCGCGGCGAATACCAGAAGGGCGGCGGCGTGCCGTGCCTGATCGCCATCCATCACAACGCCACGGGCAACGCCCTCGACCTCGGCCTGGCCTACGCCTCGGCCATCGGCGGCGGCCGCTCGGGCGTGATCGAGACGACCTTCCGTGAAGAGTGCGAGACCGACCTGTTCGGCGAACAGGCCGTGCTCTGCGGCGGCCTGGTGGAGCTGATCCGCGCCGGCTTCGAGACCCTGGTCGAGGCGGGCTACGCGCCCGAAATGGCCTACTTCGAGTGCCTGCACGAGGTGAAGCTGATCGTGGACCTGATCTACGAAGGCGGCATCTCGAACATGAACTACTCGATCTCGAACACGGCCGAGTACGGCGAGTACGTCACCGGCCCGCGCATGGTCACCCCGGAGACCAAGGCCGAGATGAAGCGCGTGCTGGAAGACATCCAGTCGGGCCGTTTCGTCCGCGACTTCATGCTGGAGAACGAGGCCGGCCAGCCGAGCCTGAAGGCGACCCGTCGCCGCGCGTCCGAGCATCAGATCGAAGACGTCGGCCAGCGCCTGCGCGCCATGATGCCGTGGATCACCAAGAACAAGCTGGTCGACACCGCCCGCAACTAAGGGCGCCGAACGCAGCGGAACATCGGAAGGCCCGGGTGCAAGCCCGGGCCTTTTGCTTTAGGCGCCGAAACGGGTGACGTAGCGCTGGGTAAGGACCGCGGTGGCGTCCATCCGCTGACGGTCGGGGCCCATCAGTTCCAGATGGACGTGGTCTGTCATGCCGCCCGGATAGCGGGCCTGCAGGCCGTGGGCTGCGCCGATGTCCTGGCCCAGGCGGACCACGTCGCCCTCGGCGACGCTGGGGTCGATGTAGAACACCCGCGCCACGTAGCTGATCGCCGGATTGGTGATCTCGACGAACTTCAGGTGCTTGTCGTCGGCGTAGGCCATGCCGATCTTGGTGACGTAGCCGGAGATCGGAGCGGCGACCGGCTGGCCGGCCTGGGCGATGAAGTCGACGCCCTCGTGCTGGCGCGCGCCGCCGTCGCGGGAGGCGCCGAACGCCCCGAAGCCGTAGGCGTCGTGCGTGCGCGGGGCCTGACCGGTCGGATTGACGAAGTCGGCCGCGCCGTCGCCGTCGACGTCCTTGCCCTGCCAGGCCAGAACCTTCTCGCCGTTCGCCGGCGGGGCGACGGGCTCAAGCGCCAGAGCCAACGGCTTGGTCCCATGGGCGCTGGTGAAATTGGCGCGGGCGGCGGCGTGGGCGCCGGCCTGGAGGAAACCTGCGGCGAGGACGGCGGCGCCCAGGGTCAGCCAGGTCTGAGTCATCCAGATCTGGAACTTGTCGGCGGCAGGCGTCGTCGTGGCGCGGAGCATGCGTCGGTCGTTTCCTCTTCGAATGGCGGCTGATCGGCGCTGGGCGCCGGGCCCGGCTTCGCCCTTGCGGATCCATATGGAGACTCGCGCGGCGAGGCAGCATGTGACCGGGTGTCGCTGGTCTATTTCGGCAAGGTCACGGTTGCGTGAGGCTGGGCGACGCGCCCATGAGATGTGTTACAAGGTGAGCGCGATTTGTTCGCAGTATCGTCCCGATGTCGATGTGGGCGAGCGGTCGGATCATGCGATTCGATCTGATCCGGTCGAGCGTTGCGTTTCAGGTCTTCTGATCGCGGCCAAGGAAAGTCTCAAATACTGTTTGTAGAATTGAAATCTATACCCGTGCGTGCCCGCAAAGCTGCGGGGCGCGCGCGATGAGTCGTCTGATCGTCGTGTCCAATCGGGTGCAGCCGCCCGGCGACGGCGGCGAGGGGGCGGTCGGCGGCCTGGCCATGGCGCTGGCGGCGGCGCTGCGCGAGCACAGCGGCGTCTGGTTCGGCTGGAGCGGCCAGACGGTCGAGGAGTATTCCGGCCAGATCGCCGTTCAGAAGGTCGGCGGCGTCACCGTGGCGACGGTGGATCTCGAAGAGCAGGACCGCCAGGAATACTACAACGGCTACGCCAACCGCACGCTGTGGCCGCTGTTCCACTACCGGGTCGATCTCAGCGCCTATGAGCGGTCGTTCAGCGAGGGCTACGGGCGGGTCAATGCGCGCTTCGCTGATGCGCTGACCCCGCTGATCGGCCCAGACGACCTGATCTGGATCCACGACTATCACCTGATCCCGCTGGCCCAGGAGCTGCGGCGACGCGGGGTGCGCAACCGCATTGGCTTCTTCCTGCACATCCCCTGGCCGGCGCGGCGGCTGCTGCTCACCCTGCCGGACCACGAGGCGCTGGTGGAGGCGCTGTTCGCGTATGACCTACTGGGGTTCCAGACCGAAGATTCAGCCAGCGCCTTCCGCGACTATGTGATCTCCGAAGCCGGCGGCCGGGTCGACGACCAGGGCGTGGCCCATGCGTTCGGGCGTTCGGCGCGGGTCGGGGCGTTTCCGATCGGGCTGGACGTCGAGAGCTTCGAGGCCGCAGCGTCCGGCGAGGTCGCCAAGGCTGAGTTCGAGCGGATGCAGGTCAGCCTCAACGGCCGGGCGATGATCGTCGGAGTGGATCGCCTGGACTACTCCAAGGGCCTGGAGGAGCGGTTCCTGGCCTACGAGCAGGTGCTGGCCGATCGTGAGGAACTGCGCGAGCAGGTGTTCCTGCTGCAGATCGCGACGCCGAGCCGCGAGGATGTCGACGCCTATCAGGAAATCCGTGCGCGTCTCGACGCGGTGACTGGCCGCATCAACGGGGCCTTCGCGACCATCGACTGGGTGCCGATCCGCTATGTGAACCGCGGCTATCGCCGCGATGAGCTGGCGGGGGTCTACCGCGCCGCGAAGATCGGTCTGGTGACGCCGTTGCGGGACGGGATGAACCTAGTCGCCAAGGAGTATGTCGCCGCCCAGGATCCGGCCGATCCGGGCGTACTGGTGCTGTCGCAGTTCGCCGGGGCCAGCGAGCAGATGGGCCAGGCGCTGATCGTCAACCCGTTCAATCGCGAGGAGGTGGCTGAGGCCATCGTGCGGGGCCTGGCCATGGAGCGGGCCGAGAGGGTCGACCGCTGGAGCGCCCTGATGGACGACCTACGGCGGACCGACGTGTCGGCCTGGCGCGACGCCTATGTCGCGGCGCTGGCCGGCGGCTAGACCGGCCATATCCCCTGATGGAGGACCACCCGGTAGCCGTCGGGGTCCTCGTAGGTGACGCCTTCGCGATCCCAGTACGGATTGAACGAGTCCACTGGGCGGTGGCCGCGCCGCTGCATGACCCCGATCATCCGACTCCAGGCGCGGGCGTCGGGCATGTAGACCACCAGCAGGTTGTCGGGCGTCGGCGCACGGCCGGCGGACCGGCCGTGGGCGCGGGTGAACTCCAGGTGATAGGGCGCGCCCGGAAAGCCGAGGATCGCGCCGTCGAACCCGTTATGGTCGGAAAAGCGGGTGAGCTCTGGGAAGCCCAGGCCGTCGCGATAGAATGCGACGACGGCGTCCATCTGATCGGTCGGCCGTACTACGCGCAGAATGCACCCGGCCAGCGGCGGTCGTTCGAGAGTGGTCGGCGACATTGCGGCCCCCTGATTTGGAAAGTTGATGCTTTCCTAAAATGACCGACTAATTTTGTAAACTATTCGCTTTGCAAAAAGCGATGACCTGCGAGGTCATCGACGCCGGCGGCGCGGCCGGTCATGCTGGGTCGATGACCGACGCCTCGACCGCACTCCATCCGCTTGATGACGCCGTCCGCCTGGAGCCGACCGGGCCGGGCGCCTATCGCGGCGCGACCTCGGCCGCCTACTGGAACATGGCTGGGCCGTTTGGCGGGACGACCGCGGCGATCCTGATGAGGGCCGTGCTCGATCATCCGCAGCGACGCGGGCGGCCAGTGGCCCAGACCGTAAATTTCTGCGCTGCGGTGGCCGAGGGCGCGTTCGAGGTGACGGTGCGGCTGGTGCGTGACGGGCGCTCCACCCAGCACTGGCAGGTGGAGATGCTGCAGGCCGGGGTCGTGGTGACCACCGCGAGCACCGTCACCGGCCCGGATCGGGAAACCTGGAGCCATGCGGCGGCTGCGCCGCCGAAGACGCCGCCGGCCGCGCAGACCCCGGTGCTCGACACCTCTGGCCGGTCCGGTTGGCGCGGCCGCTACGAGTTCCGCTTCGAGCGCGGGGAGCCGATCGCCGGAACGGCGAGCCCGCAGACGCCGGGGGCGGCCCTGTCGCACAGCTGGGTGCGGGACGAACCGCCACGGCCGCTGGATTACGTGTCGTTGGCGGCGATCTGCGACACCTTCGTGGTCAAGATCCTGCAGGTGCGCGGCGACATTCCGCCGGTCGCGACGGTCTCGCTGTCGAGCTACTTCATGGCCGACGAGGCGGCGCTCGCCCGGCAGGGCGCACGCCCGGTGCTGGGCGTGGCCGACGCACGCGTCTTCCGCCACGGGTTCAACGACCAGAGCGCCGAGATCTGGTCGGACGACGGCGTGCTGCTGGCGGTCTCGCACCAGGTGGTGTGGTTCAAGGGCTAGCTCCAGCCAAGGGCGGCCTCGCCCCGCAGGATCGCCTCAGCCTCGTCGGTGTGCTTGGCGCCTTCGCGCGGATGCAGGACGAGCGCGGGCAGCATCTGCAGCGGCGCCTTGCCGGTCTTGAGCGCGCGGACCAGCACGCGCTTGGCCGGCGCGTCGGCGTGTGAGTGGATCGGCCTGATCTGGAAAGAGCCGGCCTTGGGCGTGAGCAGGGCCAGGATGTCCGCCAAGCGGTCGGCGCGGTGGATCAGGGTGATGGAGCCGCCCTCCCGAACCGCCTTCAACAGAAAGCCGATCCAGGCGGCCAGACCGCCGTCAGCCATCCAGGCGCCGGCCTTCTCGGGCGCGGGCGCGCGCAGAACGCCCGGATCGTCGAAGAACGGCGGGTTGGCCATGACCGCGTCGAACGGGGCCAGGCCAAGTTGCTTGAAGGGCAGGGCGACGTCGCCCTCCAGGATTTCGACCCGGGCCTGCAGGCCGTTGGCCGCAACGTGGCGGCGGGCGAGGGCGGCGGCGGCCGGATCGCGCTCCACGCCGACGAAGCCGGCGCCTGGGCGGCGGCTCGCCGCAGCCAGCAG
>NZ_JAPMTQ010000041.1:0-36515 GCF_026411515.1 Phenylobacterium sp. 58.2.17
CCCCCCCCCCCCCATTTTTTACACCCACAACCCCCAAACCCAGATCATGAGGCTTGTCTGGTGGGCTCGTTTTTTTTTATAAGAGACAGGGCTGCGCCGCCGCGGCGGCCGCGGCGGCCGCAGCGGCGCGGGCCGCTTCGGCTTCGGCGCGGGCGCGGTCCTCACGAGCGCGCTGCTCGGCGGCCTGACGGGCCTGATGCTCGCGCGCCAACTCGATCGCGCGCTGACGGGCGCGTTGTTCGTCAGCCGACAGCCCCGATCCGTCGTTCGACGGCCCGCCTTGCGACGGGCGCGGCGACGAGGGCTGCGGCGAGTGAGCGCGCTTTTCGGCCGAGGACGGCGCAGCAAGATTTCCCGCCGGCGCGGAATGGGTGCGCTGGCGCTTGGTCTCCACGACCACAGTCTTGGAGCGACCGTGGCTGAAGCTCTGCTTCACCGTGCCCGCGCTGACCGATCCAGCCCCACGGGGCTTGAGGGTCAGGGGAGCTCGCCCACCAGGGGCCCGGCCGTTGTCGTTCTCGTCGCTCATGCGCTCGCTTTACATATCGGCCGGGACGGTCCCGACCACGGACATTCCAATAGCTCTAGGCGCGCGAAACCGTCTTAGGTTCCGCCCGCCTCAGGAGGCTTTTCCTCGCGCCAACTCTCGGGAAGGAGCGGGCGGAAGCCAGATAGTCTCCGGACGTCATTCGTCCAGCGATCGGCCCCGCGCCCCGCAAGGAAGGCGGTGTGTATCACATTCTCGGCCCCCAAGGCCAAACCCAATTCCTCAGCGTCGAAGAGTCCGCAAAGCTGCGGCGGTTTGGGTGACTTGCGGGCCACATTCAGAATCTTGCGGCGGCCGTCCGCGGCGCCGTCGGACGCCTCGATCAGCCACGCGGCCTTGCCGGCGTTCAGGGTCGAAGCGACTTTTTCAAAGCCGGAGATAAGCTCGCCGGCCCGTTTCGCAAGCCCAAGACCGTCCAACAACCGCCGGCGCAGCAGCGTCTCGACCTGGTCGGCGAGATCAGCCGAGGCGGCGAGCTTGGCCTTGGCGGCGCGGGAAAACGCCCCCTTCTTGACCGCCGTCTCCACCGACACGCGGTCGGCGGCGACCCAGAGCCCCCGCCCCGGCAGCTTGCGCGCCAGGTCGGGAACCACCAGACCGCCCGGGCCGGCGACGAAGCGGACGAGCGCGGCCTCGTCCATCACCTGGCCCGAGACGATATCCCGCCGTTCCCGCGCGGCCTGCGCGAGGGTCCGAGGGGCCGTCGTTCCGGCCGTGATGGAAGCGGGCGCGCTCACCTGGGCTTAGGCCTCCGGAGTCTCTTCGGTCGCGGCCTCGGCTTGGGCCTCGACGTCGGCTTCGGCCTCGTCGGCGTACTCTTCTTCAGCTTCCGGCTCGGGCGGCGCCTCGACCCAGCCCATCACGATGCGGGCGCGCATGATCAGGGCCTCGGCCTCGGCGGCGTCGAGATTGAAGCTCTCGAGGATGCCCGGCTCGCGCACGCGCTCGCCGTCGCGGTTCTCGAACCAGCCGCGCAGGTCGTCCGGGATCAGGCCGGCCAGGTCCTCGACGTTCTTTACGTCGCCCTCGCCCAGCGCCACCGCCATCGGCAGGGTGACGCCCTCGATCTCGAGAAGGCCGTCCTCGACGCCGAGCGCCTTGCGCTTGGCGTCGTACTCGGCGGCCTCCTTGTCCAGGTACTCGCGAGCGCGGGTCTGGATTTCTTCGGCCGTGTCCTCGTCGAAGCCTTCGATCGCCGCGACTTCCGAGGCGTCGACATAGGCCACGTCCTCGACCGAGGCGAAGCCTTCGGTGACCAGCAGCTGGGCGATGACCTCGTCGACGTCCAGGGCTTCCTGGAACAGGGCGGTGCGCTCGGTGAACTCGCGCTGGCGGCGCTCGCTCTCCTGGCTCTCGGTCATGATGTCGATCTGCCAGCCGGTCAGCTGGCTGGCGAGACGCACGTTCTGGCCGCGACGGCCGATGGCCAGCGACAGCTGTTCGTCCGGAACCACCACTTCGACCCGCTCGTCCTCCTCGTCCATGACGACCTTGGAGACTTCCGCCGGGGCCAGGCCGTTGACGATGAAGGTCGCCTCGTCCGGGCTCCACTGGATGATGTCGATCTTCTCGCCCTGCAGCTCGGCCACCACCGCCTGCACGCGCGAGCCGCGCATGCCGACGCAGGCGCCGACCGGGTCGATCGAGCTGTCGTTGGAGACGACGGCCATCTTGGCGCGCGAGCCCGGGTCGCGGGCGACGGCGCGGATCTCGATGACGCCGTCATAGACTTCCGGAACTTCCTGCGCGAACAGCTTGGCCATGAAGCCGCCGTGGGCGCGGCTGAGCAGGATTTGCGGGCCCTTGGTCTCGCGGCGGACATCGTAGATGTAGCAGCGGATCCGGTCGCCGATGTTGAAGTTCTCGCGCGGGATCGACTGGTCGCGGCGCATGATGCCTTCGCCGCGGCCCAGGTCGACGACGGTATTGCCGTACTCGACGCGCTTGACCACGCCGTTGACGATCTCGCCGACGCGATCCTTGAACTCTTCGTACTGACGCTCGCGCTCGGCTTCGCGGACCTTGCCGGTCACCACCTGGCGGGCCATCTGGGTCTGCACCCGGCCGAACTCGAAGGGCGGCAGGATTTCCTCGTAGACCTTGCCGACGAAGGCGTCCTTGTCGCTGCGCAGGGCGTCGGCCAGCCGACGCACGCCGACCGGCTCTTCCGGCACGCCGTCCTCGGATTCGAACACCGCCTCGTCGTCGATGACGGTGATCACGCGCTTGACCGTGGTTTCGCCGGTCTTCGGGTCGATGCGCACGCGGATGTCGTGCTCGGCGCCGTACCGGGCGCGGGCGCCCTTCTGGATCGCTTCCTCGATCGCCTCGATCACGACTTCCTTGTCGATCGACTTCTCGCGGGCCACGGCCTCGGCGATCTGCAACAACTCAAGCCGGTTGGCGGAAATGCCGGTCAGGCTCATCGGTTTGCGTCCTCTTACTCGGGGGTGTCTTGGTCGGCCTCGGCGCTCAGGCGGGCGGCGCGTTCGTCCGCGCCGCGCTTCATCAGCGCGTCGGTCAGGATGAGTTTGGCGTCCACGATCCATTCGAACGGGATCATGGCCGTGGAGTCTTCGCCTTCCAGGTCGATGCCGATGGCGTCGCCTTCGACGCCGGCCAGCACGCCGCGGAAGCGCTTGCGGCCCTCGGCCACGCGGTCGAGCTCGATCCGCGCCTCGAAGCCGTCGTAGTTCTCAAAGTCCTTCAGCCGGGTCAGCGGCCGGTCGACGCCGGGCGAGGAGACTTCCAGCGTATATTCACCGGCGATCGGGTCGGCGGCGTCCATCACCTCGGAGATCGCGCGCGACAGGCGGGCGCAGTCCTCGACCACCATGTCGCCCTCGGGCGTCTCGGCCATGATCTGCAGCCGGCGGGCTTCGTCGCCGCCCATCAGGCGCAACCGGACGATCTCATAGCCTGCAGCTTCCGCGACAGGGTCGAGGAGCTCCAGGAGGCGGCGGTCTTCAGCGGTCTTGCCACGCATAAGCTTGGCTGCTCTCCGGCAACAAAAAAGCGGCCGGGCCGAAGCCTGCCGCTCGTATACGCTATCCAGCGCTAACGGACGATGTAACGGCTATATAGCGCGCGGCCGCCGGTTTGTCAGCCCCCAGCCGCACAGGCTCCAATTCGACGTCTTTTACAGCTTTTCGGGCGGCAATCGGCGCGCGGCCCCTTTTCGCGGGGGCCTTATTGGTCCACAGACGGCGCCCTCAACTCTTGTGTCGCCAAGGTCCTTCTTCCCTATGGACATCTCCAAGATCCCCACCGGCGTGAACCCGCCCTACGACGTCAACGCCATCATCGAGATCCCGCAAGGCGGCGAGCCGGTGAAGTACGAGCTCGACAAGGACAGCGGGGCCATCATGGTCGACCGCTTCCTCCACACGGCCATGTACTATCCGGGCAACTACGGCTTCATCCCGCACACGCTGTCGGACGACGGCGACCCGATGGACGTGCTGGTCGTCGGCCCGACCCCGGTGGTCCCGGGCGCGGTGATCCGCGTGCGGCCGATCGGGACCCTGATGATGGTCGACGAGGCGGGCGGCGACGAGAAGATCCTGGCGGTGCCGGTCGACAAGCTGCACCCGTTCTATGCAGGCGTGGACTCTTGGCGCGGCCTGCCGGCCATCCTGACCGAGCAGATCGCCCACTTCTTCCAGCATTACAAAGACCTGGAGAAGGGCAAGAGCGTCGAGATCGTGCGCTGGGCCGATCCGGAAGAAACCGGCGAACTGATCCGCCAGGGCATCGAGCGCGCCAAGGCCGCCGGCAAGGGCCAGCCCGGAACGTGACGATAGGGGTCGCCGTCGGCAGGTTTCGGCGGCGACCTTCCAGCTACCGTCTGATGAAGTCGAAAAAGACCGGCTCGCAGTCGCCCAGACGCTTTTCCTCGTAGCGCGTGGTGATGTGGTCGGCAGGCGCGATGCGCCAATCGTCGGCCCGCTGCGCCGGCCAATCGAACTCCGGCGAAGCCAGGATCCGCTCCAGCGCCCAGTCGGCATAGCCCGCCACGTCGGTGGCGAAGCGCAGCCGTCCGCCCGGCTTCAACACCCGCGCCAGTTCAGCCACCATGTCGCTCTGCACGATGCGGCGCTTGTGGTGCCGCGCCTTGGGCCAGGGGTCCGGGAACAGGATGAACACCCGATCGAGGCTGGCGTCCGGCAGACGCGCGGCCAGCTCGCGGGCGTCGCCGTCGTGGATGCGGACGTTCTTCAAATCTTGTTCAGCCACATGGCGCACGGCGCTGGCGACGCCGTTCAGGAACGGCTCGCAGCCGACGATCAGCACGTCGGGCGCGCGGGCGGCCTGACTGGCCATGTGTTCGCCGCCGCCGAAGCCGATCTCCAGCCACGCCTCGCGCGTCCCGGCCATCAGCGTGCGCGGGTCGAACGGGCCCTGCGGCGGCCGCAGCGCCGGCAGCAGCTCTTCGACCAGGGCGGCCTGGCGCGGCTTGATCGGCCGCGACTTGATCCGGCCGTAGGACCGCATCAGCGGGTGAGAGTTTTCTTCCATGCGCGCGCTCTACAACGACGAAGGCCGCCGCGCGAGTGCGCGACGGCCTTCGAATGTTCCAAACCCGATGTGGATCAGGCCAGGGCCTTCAGCTGATCGACCAGATCGGTCTTTTCCCAGGAGAAGCCGCCTTCGTTGTCCGGGGTGCGGCCGAAGTGGCCGTAGGCGGCGGTGCGGGCGTAGACCGGGCGGTTGAGGCCGAGGTGCTCGCGGATCGCGCGCGGCGTGGCGCCGCCGATCATCTGCGGCAGGGCCAGCTCCAGCTTGGCCGGATCGACCTGGCCGGTGCCGTGCAGGTCGACATAGAAGCTGAGCGGGTCCGACACGCCGATCGCGTAGCTGATCTGGATGGTGCACTTGCGCGCCAGGCCGGCGGCCACGACGTTCTTGGCCAGATAGCGGCAGGCGTAGGCGGCCGAGCGGTCGACCTTGGTCGGATCCTTGCCCGAGAAGGCGCCGCCGCCGTGCGGGGCCGCGCCGCCATAGGTGTCGACGATGATCTTGCGACCGGTGAGGCCGGCGTCGCCGTCCGGGCCGCCGATCAGGAAGCGGCCGGTCGGGTTGACGTGCCACTTGGTCTTCTTGGTGACCAGGCCGCTCGGCAGCACGCTCTCGACGTACGGCTTGATGGCCGCAGCCAGGCGCTTCGAATTGACGGTCTGGTCGCCGATCTTCTTCTTGTGCTGGGTCGAGACGACGATCTTCAGGATCTCGACCGGGCGGCCGTCCTGATAGAGCACCGTGACCTGGCTCTTGGCGTCCGGCTCAAGGAAGTCGGCCTCGCCCGAGTGACGGACCTCGGCCAGCTTGCGCAGGATGTCGTGCGAGTACTGCAGGGTGGCCGGCATCAACGACGGGGTCTCGTCGCAGGCGTAGCCGAACATGATCCCCTGGTCGCCCGCGCCCTCTTCCTTCTTCTCGGTCGAGTCGACGCCGACGGCGATGTCGGCCGACTGCGGGTGCAGGAAGTTGGAGAACTTGGCCTTTTCCCAGTGGAAGCCCTTCTGGGCGTAACCGATGTCCTTCACCGCGGCGCGGACCTTGGGCTCGAGACCGGCGAGGATCTCCTTGGTCATCGCCTTGTTCTCGGCCTTCGAGGCGCCCGGCTTGCCGGCCCGGACTTCACCGGCCAGCACGATGCGGTTGGTGGTGACCAGGGTCTCGCAGGCCACGCGGGCCTCGGGCTCCACCGACAGGAAGGCGTCGACCACCGTGTCGGAGATACGGTCAGCAACCTTGTCCGGATGGCCTTCGGAAACGCTTTCGCTGGTGAAGATGTAAGAGGAACGGCTCAAGAGGTAGCTCCGGAATCGGGCAGGCCGCCGCGCAGAGCGGCCCCATTTGGACGTCGTCGCCGGAAACCTATAAAGAAATCCTTATATCCCGCAAGCAGCGTCCACGCGATCTGACGTCGCGGGGGCGACGCCGCGACGCCAGAGAGACCCATGAGATTTGCTTGACGTGATCACGCCCGCCGCGCTGTGAAGGCGCGGACGCTGGTTCCGTGGGGGCGGATGGTTTTCTCATCCATCATCTTCATCTTCTATTTCCTGCCGGCGTTCCTGCTCGCCTACTATCTCAGCGGCTGGCGGACAGCCGTGCTGCTGGCGGGGAGCGCACTATTCTACGCCTGGGGCGAGGGGGCGTTTCTCGCGCTTCTCGGCGCGCTGATCGTCGCCAACCATATCGGCGTCGGCGTCATGGATCGAAGCCGTGGCCGGGCGCGGCAAGCCCTGCTGGCGGGCATCATCATCACCGACCTCGCGGTACTCGGCTGGTTCAAGTACGCCGGCTTCATCGGCGCGTCGCTGAACAGGCTGCTGACCGGCGCCCCCTTCCCGGAAGCCTCGCACCACCTGTTGCTCGGCATCTCGTTCTTCACGTTCCAGCTGATCAGCTATGCGGTCGACATCTATCGGCGCACCCTGCCGGCCGAGCCGTCGCTGGTCCGGTTCGCGACCTACGTGCTGATGTTCCCGCACCTGATCGCCGGCCCGATCGTGCGCTACGCGCACATTGCCGACGAGCTGCATTCCGACCGCCGCCGGTCCGGCCGGATCGGGCTGGGCGTCCAGTACTTCATCGTCGGCCTGTGCCAGAAAGTGCTGGTCGCCAACGCGGTCGCGCCGCTCGCCGATTTCGCCTTCGGCCTGCCGGCGGATACGCTCGACGCCACCACCGCCTGGCTGGGCGCCGTCGCCTACACCCTGCAGATCTACTTCGATTTCTGCGGCTACTCGAACATGGCGATCGGCCTGGCCTTCATGCTCGGCTTCACCTTCCCGCGGAACTTCGACTACCCGTACGCCGCCGCCTCGATCACGGACTTCTGGCGGCGCTGGCACATCTCGCTCTCGTCCTGGTTCCGCGACTACCTCTACATTCCCCTGGGCGGAAACCGCGGGGGCAAGTTGCGAACGTTCCGCAACCTGCTCATCGTCTTCCTGCTGACCGGCCTGTGGCACGGCGCGGCCTGGACGTTCGTCGTCTGGGGACTGTTCCACGGCGCCTTCCTGATCCTCGAGCGGATCGGCCTGGGTCGCCTGCTGGCGCGCGCTCCCGGCGTGGTCCGGCACGCCTATGTCCTGATCGTGGTCATCGCCGGCTGGGTGATCTTCCGGGCGGAAAGCCTGGCCCAGGCGAGCGACTATCTGAGCGCCATGGCCAACGTCCGGAGCTTCCAGACTCCGCGCCTGGAGCTGGTGCATATCGCCAATATCGAGGTGATCGTGACGCTGGTCGCCGGTTCGATCCTGTCGTTTCCGGTCCTGCCCGCCCTGCTACAGCGCCTGCGGGCGCCCAGATCCGACGCGCCGTCGCCCGACCTCCCGTCGCGCCTGGACACGCGGTCGGCGCATGCCGTGCCGACCCCGCTGCTGCTCGCCGGCCTGACGCTCAGCGTCGCGGTGCTGGCCGGGACGACGCTCAACCCGTTCCTCTATTTCCGGTTCTAGGATGAGCGCGCCTCTCCCCCGTCCCGGACTGATCGCCGGCGCCGTCGCGCTGATGGTCGCGGCGTTCTGCCTGCCGGCCGTCCTGCCCAAACCCGACCTGCGGGAAGGCCGCAAGCTTGCGCCGCCGCCGGCGCTTGCCGCAGGGATCACGGAAGCGCGGCGCCAGACGGACGCCTATGTCGCCGACAACTTCCCAGCCCGCCCCCTGCTGATCTCGACCCTCAACCTCGCGCGCCTGAAGCTGGGGGTGAGCGGCTCGGACAAGGTGCTGATCGGCCAGGACGGATGGCTGTTCTACAACGACGGCAGCCTGCTTGGCGCGGCGCGCGGGGCGTACCGGCTCGGCGCCGACGAAGCCCGGTCCCGACTGGCGAACCTGCAAGCCCGCTCGGAGTACCTGCAGGCCCGCGGCGCCGGCTATCTCGTCGTCGCCGCGCCGGTGCGGGAGGCGATCTATCCGGAGTTCGCGCCGTCCTGGTTCCACCTGGACCCGAGCCGATACAGCCGGGCGGCCGAAGCGCTGGCGAACGAGGCGACGCCCGGCCGCCTGCTCTATCTGGAGGCCGCCGTCGCCGCCGCGAAGACCGCCGGCGTCACGACGTTCAGCAAACACGACACCCATTGGACCGGCGACGGCGCCTATGCCGGCTATGGCGCGATCATGCAGGCGTTGCGGGCCCAGGGCCTGGCTCAAACGACCCGGCCGCTGAGCGACTTCAGGCCGAACGACACCGACCCCAAACGCCCCCGCGACCTCGCTCGGATGATCGGCGTCGCCGGTTTCGTGCCCATCCGATACCGGACCTATGAGGATCCCGCCGCCGTCAACTGG
Organism: Phenylobacterium sp. 58.2.17; assembly: GCF_026411515.1. Taxonomy (NCBI): domain Bacteria; kingdom Pseudomonadati; phylum Pseudomonadota; class Alphaproteobacteria; order Caulobacterales; family Caulobacteraceae; genus Phenylobacterium; species Phenylobacterium sp. 58.2.17. The sequence goes on from NZ_JAPMTQ010000041.1 coordinate 8,852, forward strand.
AAGACGATCTGGTTGGGCGACGGTCGCCGCGACTTCACCGCGCCCCAGGTGATCGACACCGGGGCGCCAGGCAAGCCCGTCCTGCTGATGCAGCGCGACTCGTTCTCCATCGCCCTGCTGCCGTTCCTGACCGGACACTTCAGCAAGGTGATCCTGACGCATATCGACGACGGGTATTGGCGGCCCGACCTGATCGACCGGTTCAAACCCGACTTCGTGATCCTCGAAGTGCAGGAGGCGGGCCTGGGCACCGTGCTCTCGACGGCGCCTGGACCGAGCCGCCCCGCCGGACCGTCGATCGAGGCGGCCATCGACAGGGCGAGAAGCCTGCGGCCGGTGTTGGCCTCGGAGCGGCGGGAACTGGCCAGCGCCCGGAAGGCCCCCGGCTGCGCGGTCGACAGGGTCGAGTCCCGCGGCCGCGATCTGCAGATCGCGGGTTGGATTTCCGACCTGCGTGCAGAGGCCGGCCTTGGCCGGGCCGCGGTGCGTTTGAGCGGTCCTGCCGGCGACTTCATTCAGGAGATTGCGGTGGACCGCCCCCGGCCGGACCTGCGGATGGCGTTCAAGCGGCCCATCGGAGAACCCAACGGCTTCGACGCCCGCCTGATCTCCACGCCCGCACAGAGCGGAAGCTACGGCATGACCATCTATCGGGCCTCGTCCGGAGGGTGGCTCGCCTGTCCTGGCCCCAAGGTCCAGATCGGCTGAGCGGCTGCCTCAGTCGTCGAGGATCGAGGGGTCTTCTTCGACCATGGCGCGGACCAGGTCGAGGATCCGCCGACGCACGCGCGGCGGGGCGATCCGCGGGAAGGCGCTGGCCAGTTCGACGCCCTCGGGCGTCAGCAGGAAGGCTTGCAGGTGGGCCTGGCCGCCTGGCGAGCCGTCAGCACCGATGGTGGCGGTGTCGGCCAGCCCTTCGAAGAAGTAGGCGGTCGAGGTTTCGAGCGCGCGGGCCATCTCGTAGAGCTTGGAAGCCGAAACCCGGTTCGCCGCCCGCTCGTACTTCTGGACCTGCTGAAAGGTCAGGCCGATCGCCTCGGCGAGTTTTTCCTGGCTGACCCCCAGTTCCTTACGACGAAGCCTGATGCGCAGGCCGACATGCACGTCGATCGGATTGGGAACGCTGTCGAGGTCCTTGGACATGGGCTCACCTTAGACGAGCCTCGACTGACGCGTCAAAAACCTGACCAATTCGTCAATTCCGCTCTATTCGCCGATGTAACTGTCGAAATCCGACCATGGCCAGCGAAAGGAGCAACATCATGGCGAAGCCTGCTTCGCTGATTACACCGTAGATTGTCTTAGCCCGCGGAGCGGGCAACCGAGCGTCGATTACGCCAGTTCTTCCGAGTCCGAGTTCGGCCCCCGGGACGATCCGGCCCTGGGCGTCGATCACCGCCGACACGCCGGTGGGCGTCGCCCGGATGATCGGCAGGCCGCTTTCGATCGCGCGATAGCTGGCGATGTTGAGATGCTGCCAGGGGCCGCTGGTGGCCCCGAACCAGGCGTCATTGGAGACGTTCAGCAGCCACTGAGGCCGCAGGCCGGCGCGGGTCGCGGCCGCTTCGGCGAAGCGCGGGAACAGCGCCTCGTAGCAGATCAGCGGCTGGAGCGGCGGCACGCCCTGAGGCGAGATCGGCCGGGGCGCCGGGCCGGCGGTGAAGTCCTCGGGCATATGCACCAGGCTGCGGATGCCGAGACGGGTCGCCAGGTCGCCAAAGGGCAGGAACTCGCCGAACGGCACCAGCCGGTGCTTGTCGTAGACGCCGGTGACCTTCAGGCCCTCGGGTTCGCCGCGCAGGGCGACCAGGCTGTTAAAGTAGTCGGCCTGCCCCTGGGCGTCGAACTGCACGCGATTGGCGCCCAGCAACAGGGTCTGGCCCGGCGCGACCGCCTGTGCAAAGCGGGCGACATAGGGGCTGCCCGGCGCGAGCAGGTCGTCGATCACCGCCGGCAACGCGCCCTCGGGCCAGACGATGATCTGCGGAACCGGGTCGCCGGGCTTCCCGCGCGAAAGCTCGACATAGGCCTCGACGATGGCGTCGAGGTTCTCGGGCTTCCACTTGTCCTTCTGGTCGATGTCGGCCTGAACGATGCGCACCATCGGCGCGTCGGCGCGGGCGGGCGGGACGGTCGACAGGCGCACGGTCCCGAAGGCGAACATGCCCGCCAGCACAAGCGCCGCCAGCAGCGGACCGGCGAACCGGCGGCGCGGCGAGCCGGCGTCCAGCGCCAGGGCGAAGCTCGCCGCCAGCGCGATGGTCACCCAGCTGAGGCCGTAGGGCCCGACCAGCGAAGCGACTTGCGACACCGCCCCGCCGGCGGTCCAGCTCTCGCCGGGAAGATTCCAGGGGAAGCCGGTGAAGATATGCGAGCGCACCCATTCGAGCAGGGCCAGCGCGCCGGCGAACACCAGCACCCGGCCCGGGCCGGGAACATCGGCGATGCGATAGAGCAGTGAGGCCAGCCCCCAGAACAGGGCCAGCCCGCCGGCCATGAACAGCAGGGCGAACGGCGCCATCCAACCGTGGGCCGCCGCGTCGACCAGGAACGCCTCGGTGATCCACCAGACGCCGACCGCGAAGTAGCCGACCCCGGCCAGCCAGCCGCGGAAGAAGGCCGAGCGCCGTGGCCGAGCGCCGGTCGTCTCCGCCATCCGCATCATCAGGGCGTAGCCGAGCAGGCCCGGCAACAGGCCGAACGGCGGATGGGCGAGCCCGGCCGCGACGCCGGCGCCCAGCGCCAGCAGCCGCGCGAGCCAGGGAGACGGCGTTTTCAGATCAGACCTCTTCGCCGGACGGCGCCGCCACCGGCGCGAACCGCACCCGCTTTACACGCCGCGCGTCGGAATCCAGCACCTGGATTTCGAAGCCGGCGGGATGGGCGATCACTTCGCCGCGTTGGGGCACCCGGCCGGCCAGGGCCGAGACCAGCCCGCCGACGGTGTCGATCTCCTCGTCGAGTTCGCCGGGCGCCAGGTGTTCGCCCAGGGCGGCCTCGAGCTTCTCCAGCGGCGCGCGAGCGTCGACCTCGTAGACGCCGCCGGCGCGGGGGGTGATGGCCGCAACCGTCGCCTCGTCGTGCTCGTCGTCGATCTCACCGACCACCGCCTCGACCAGGTCCTCCATGGTCACCAGCCCGTCGGTGCCGCCGAACTCGTCGATGACCATCGCCATGTGGGTCCGTTCGGCCTGCATGCGCAGCAACAGGTCGGCGGCGCGCATCGATCCGGGCACGTAGAGCGCATCGCGGCGCAGCTTCTGGAGCACCAGGTCGGACGGGCCGGGCCGCCGGCCGCGCCCGGCCAGCAGCTTGAAGATGTCCTTGACGTGGATGACCCCCACCGGATCGTCCAGGGTCTCGCGGTAGATCGGCATCCGGCTGTGCTCGGACTCCGCGAACAGGTCGACCACTTCAGAGAACGACGTCGACAGCTCGACCGCGACGATGTCGACGCGCGGCGTCATCACGTCGGAGACCCGCAGGGTCTGGAAGGCGGCCGCCTGTTCAACCAGGCCGTTCGGACCCGACGTCGGGCCTGGCGGCGGCGGCTCGGCCCGGCCGGCGCGAAGTTTGCGAAAGAACGCCCGAATCCCCCGGCTTCGACTGGGAGGTTCGGGCGGACTGGATATCCCGTCCGAAGAGTTAGCCATGGTCTCCCTGCTCAGCCGCGTAGGGGTCAGGCACCCCGAGCCCGGCCAGGATGACGCGCTCTAGACCTTCCATGTGTTCGGCCTCGGCGTCGGTCTCGTGATCGTATCCTAAAAGATGCAGCACGCCATGCGCCACCAGATGCTGCAGGTGGTGCGCGAGCGGCTTGCCCTGTTCGGCGGCTTCGCGGGCGCAGACGCCGAACGCCAGGGCGATGTCGCCCAGGTGCCCCTCCGGATTCTGCGGCGCCGGGAAGGACAGGACGTTGGTCGCATAGTCCTTGCCGCGGAACCGGGCGTTGAGGTCGCGCACGCTGTCGTCGTCGGTCAGCAGGATGGTGACTGCGTCACCGTCGGACTCGGCCCGCCGCAGGGCCGCGGCGGCGGCGGCCTGGACCAGATCCTGCGCCTGCGGCGCGGAGGCGACCCAAGCTTCGTCCTCGATCTCGATATCGATCAAATCGCGCGTCCGCTCTTGGCCGCGTCGGCGTCGTAGGCGCGCACGATGCGTTCGACCATCGGGTGGCGCACGACGTCCTCGACCGAGAACCGGTTGACGCCGACCCCTTGGACGCCCTCCAGCAGGCCGACCGCGTGGGCCAGGCCGGAATCGGCGGCGTTGACCAGGTCGATCTGGCTGGGATCGCCGGTGACCGCCATGCGCGAGCCCTCGCCGATGCGGGTCAGGACCATCTTCATCTGCAGGCGGGTGGTGTTCTGCGCCTCGTCGATGATGATGAAGGCGTGGCTGAGCGTGCGGCCGCGAAGGAAGGCGATCGGGGCGACCTCGATCTCACCCTTCTCCCGCCGCCGGCGCAGCTGCTCGGCGCCGATGATGTCGGTCAGCGCCTCCCAGACCGGGGCCATGTAGGGGTCGACCTTCTCGTTCATGTCGCCGGGCAGGAAGCCGAGCCGCTCGCCCGCCTCCACGGCAGGACGGCTGACGATCAGGCGGTCGACCTCGCCGCGCAGCAAGAGGCCGGCGCCGTGGGCGACGGCCAGGAAGGTCTTGCCGGTGCCGGCCGGGCCGAGACCGAAGACCAGCTCGCAGGTGTTGAGCGAGTCGAGATAGCGGACCTGGCCGGGGGTGCGCGGCGCGACCTGGCCGCGACGGCTGCTGGGCAGGCCGCCGGCCGGCGACTTGCCGGTCCCGGCGCGGGCCGCGCCGATGGCGACCCGGACGTCGGCCTCGCTGACCTCGCGGCCGGAGTCGGCCTGGGCGGCCAGGGCGGCGACCACCTGCTTGGCGCCGGCGCGGGACTTGGCGTCGCCATTGATCGACACTCCGCCGCCGGGGGTCTCGATCAGGACGTTGAAGGCGTCCTCGATCAGCGCCGCATGGCGGCTGGCGGCGCCGGCCACCGCACGGGCGGCCTCGTCCGAAAGCGGGATGTACTCGGGGCGGCTCACGCGGTCTCCATTTCGAGCACGCCGGCCAGGCTCATCTTGTGGGCCGTCTCGATGCGCACCGGCACGATCTGGCCGATCAGCCGCTCGGGGCCGTCGACGTGGACGGCCTGCAGATAGGGGCTGCGGCCCGAGAGCTGGCCCGGATGGCGGCCGGGCTTTTCGAACAGCACCGGCAGCACCTTGCCGACCTGCGCGGCGTTGAAGGCGCGCTGCTGCTCGTCGATCAGGGCGTTGAGGCGGGCCAGCCGCTCGTCCTTGACCTCCTCGGCCACCTGGCCCGGCAGGGCGGCGGCCGGAGTGCCGGGACGGCGCGAGTACTTGAAGGTGAAGGAGGCGGCGTAGCCGACCTCGCGCACCAGGCTGAGGGTCGCCTCGAAGTCGGCGTCGCGCTCGCCCGGGAAACCGACGATGAAGTCGCCGGACATGGCGATGTCGGGCCGCGCGGCGCGGATCTTCTCGACCAACCGCAGGTAGCTTTCGGCGGTGTGGGCGCGGTTCATCGCCTTGAGGATCTTGTCCGAGCCGGCCTGCACCGGCAGGTGCAGATAGGGCATCAGCTGCGGCAGCTCGGCGTGGGCGGCGATCAGCGCCTCGTCCATGTCGGCCGGGTGGCTGGTGGTGTAGCGGATGCGGTCCAGGCCCTCGATCTGCGCCAGCTGGCGGGCCAGGCCCGCCAGGCCGCCTTCACCGGCGTAGGCGTTGACGTTCTGGCCGAGCAGGGTGACCTCGCGCACGCCCTTGGAAGCCAGGTCGCGAGCCTCGGCCAGGATGGTCTCGACCGGGCGCGACCACTCGCCGCCGCGGGTGTAGGGCACTACGCAGAAGGTGCAGAACTTGTCACAGCCCTCCTGCACGGTGAGGAAGGCGGTGACGCCGTCGGGATTGCGCTCGGCCGGCAGGGCGTCGAACTTCTCGTCGGCGGCGAAGTCGGCGGCCAGGCGCTCGCCGCGGGCCCGATGGGCGCGGGCGATCAGCTCGGGCAGCTGGTGATAGGCCTGCGGCCCGACCACCAGATCGACGGCCGGCTGGCGCAGCATGATCTGCTCGCCCTCGGCCTGAGCGACGCAGCCGGCCACGGCGATGGTCATCTTGCCCCCGGCCTCGGCGCGCGCCTGCTTCATCAGCTTGATCTGGCCGAGTTCGGAATAGACCTTCTCGGTGGCCTTCTCGCGGATGTGGCAGGTGTTGAGGACGACGAGGTCGGCGTCCTCGGGGGTCGAGGTCACGCCGTAGCCCAGCGGCGCCAGCACGTCGGCCATGCGCTCGCTGTCATAGACGTTCATCTGACAGCCGTAGGTCTTGATGTAGAGGCGCTTTGCTGGCGCAGAACCGGTCATGCCGGCGTTATGGGGTTGCGAGCGCCCCCACGCAAGTTTTCCACCTGACGCAGGGGCCGCCCAGCGGCGCGGCTCAGTCTTCGATCGGCATGCCGTAGAGCTCGAGCCGGTGGTCGACCAACTTGTAGCCGAGCTTGCGGGCGATGGCCTCCTGCAGGGCCTCAATCTCCTCGTCGACGAACTCGACGACCTTGCCGGTCTTCATGTCGATCAGGTGGTCGTGGTGGACCTCGGTCGCCTCTTCATAGCGCGAACGGCCGTCGCGGAAGTCGTGCCGGGCGATGATGCCGGCCTCCTCGAACAGGCGCACGGTCCGGTAGACGGTGGCGATCGAGATGTGCGGATCGACCTCGTGAGCGCGGCGGTACAGCTCTTCCACATCGGGGTGGTCATGGGCGGCCGACAGCACGCGCGCGATGACGCGACGCTGCTCGGTCATCCGCATGCCCTTCTCGACGCAGAGGCTTTCGATGCGATCCACGACAGTCTCCTCGGAAATCAACTCGCCGCAAGGATAGGGCGACTAGGTCTCGCGGCCAAGGTCGAGACGCATAACAACGGCATCTGCGCTCCCGGCGGCGCCGCGATCATAGTAGCCGCGACGCAGTCCGGCCCGTTCGAAGCCGGCCCCTTCATAAAGGCCCAGGGCCGGCAGGTTGTCGTGCGCGACCTCCAGGAACATGACGTCGGCCCCCGCCATGCGCGCGGCGCCGGCGGCGGCTTCGACCAGGGCGCGAGCCAGGCCGCGGCGGCGGGCGGCCGGATCGACGGCCAGGGTCAGGATCTCCGCCTCGCCGGCCACGGCGCGGCAGAGGATGAAGGCCAGCGGCGTATCGGTCTCGACCAACAGGGCGAAACCGCCCGGGCCGTCCAGCAGCTGGGCGATCTCGGCGGCGGACCAGGCATGGTCGAAAGCGGCGGCATGGACCTGGGCCAGGACCGGCGCCTCGTGGCCCCAGGCGCCGCGCAGCTTCATTCCGGAAGGCTCCGGCCGCCCGGCAGCTTGGCGTCCGGGGCGCGCAGATAGAGCGGGCGCGGCGGGGTCGGGGCGCGGGCGGCGCCGATGGCGGCGATCGCCGCGGGATCGGCATGGTCGATGACGATCGCCTGGGCCGAGGGCCGCATCTCGGCCAGCAGCGCCGCGCCGGTCCCGACCAGGATGTCGGGGGCCAGCTCGGCGACCCGGGCGGCGGCGGTCTCGATCGGCAGGGCGTCAGGGGCGCTGACCGCCGCGCCATCAGCGAAGGCCTGCAGGTAGACCTGACCACGCTTGGCGTCGAGGACCGCAAACACCCGGCCCATGTGCGGCCGGGCCAGGGCCTCCAGCGAGCCGACCCCCACCGCCGGGATTCCGAGCGCGGCCGACAGACCCTTGGCGAAGGCCAGGCCGACGCGCAGGCCGGTGAACGAGCCGGGGCCCACGGTGACGGCGATGCGGTCGAGTTGGTCGAAGGCGACGCCGGCCTCGCCCATCACCTGCTCCACCAGCGGGGCCAGACGCTCCTGATGGCCGCGGCTCATCGGCTCGACGCGGGCGGCGAGGACCGCGCCGTCGCGGACCACCGCCGCCGAGCAGGCGAACAGGCAGGTGTCGATGGCCAGGATCATCACGGCTGGGACGGGCCCCAACAGGACGCCAAGCGACGCAGACTGGCGTCGACCCAGGCGGCCATCGGCGAGCCGCCCTCGCCGCGCACCTCCAGCTGCACCGGATAGGGCGCGGCCGCGAAGCGGGCGTCCTCGGCCCAGAGCAGGTAGCTGTCGGCGTTGGCGGCGGCGGCGGGCGGCGGCGGCTTGGTCCCGACGCCGGGAACCTCGATGCGCGGGGCCGGCAGCTTCTCCAGACCGGCCACGGCGGCGGTCAGGGCGGGGCAGGACCGCGCCGCGGCCCAGGTGACGACGGCGTCAGCCCCGTCGCGGGTCTGGACCCGGCGCGCAATGGTCTGGCCCTCGCGCAGGTAGAGCGAGACGCCGGTGACGCTGCGGTCGGCGCGGTAGACGGCAAAGGCGCCCCAGGGACGCAGGCCCTCAAGCCGCGCCCCCTTCAGCACCGGCCAGTCATCCTCGCTGGCGGCGGCGGGCGCGGCCAGCACGCCGGCGCCGGCCAGCGCCAGGATCAAGCTTCGGATCGCCCCCACGAAATCAGTCCTCTTGAAGGTTGGCGCGGGTTGCGGGCGGAAAACCGCGTCGCACTTTTCCTCAACCCGCGCGCCCTACAGCGTCTGCTCGACGCGGGTGACCTCGGGCACATAGTGCTTGAGCATATTCTCGACTCCGGCCTTGAGCGTCGCCGACGACGAGGGGCAGCCCGAGCAGGCGCCGCGCATGTGCAGCCACACCACCCCGGTGTCGGGATCGAAGCGGTTGAACAGGATGTCGCCGCCGTCCTGCGCCACAGCCGGACGGATGCGGGTGTCGAGCAGCTCCTTGATCTCGGCGACCACCTGGGCGGTCTCGCCTTCATAGACCGCCTCGTCATGACCGCCGGCCTCAGCGGCGCTCTCGACGAACAGCGGCCGGCCCGAGGTGAAGTGGTCCATGATCGCGGCCAGCACCGGCGCCTTCAGGTGCGGCCAGTCGTGATGGGCGTCCTTGCCGACGGTGACGAAGTCGGCGCCGAAGAACACCCGGGTGACGCCCTCGATGTCGAACAGGTCGGCCGCCAGCGGCGAGACCTGGGCCTCGTCCAGGTCCCGGAAATCGCGCGAGCCCTCGGCGAGGACCTCACGGCCGGGGAGGAACTTCAGAACCTCGGGGTTCGGGGTGGCTTCGGTCTGGATGAACATGAGGCAGATGTGGCGGTTTGGACGCGGAATCGCAAGTTATCCCTCCCCGCCTGGGAAGGGTGGATCGTCGCGCAGCGACGAGACGGCTGGGTTCGCGGACGCCGCAGGCCCAACCCTGGCGGCTTCTCCCCATGAAGGGGACGGAGAGGGTTCACGCCAAATCGGCGATCTCGTCGTCGGTAAGGTCGCCGGGCACCACCGTCACCGGCAGCTTGCGGGTTCCCCACTTCACGCCGTCCTTGGCGATCGAGGAAACCAGCGGGCCAGGGCCGCGACCGCCGACCGAGGAGGCCAGCACCAGGATCTTGATGTCGGGGTCCTCTGAAATGACCTTGCGCAGCGCCGCGCGCGTGCTCTCGGCGTGCATGATGATGAACTCGGGCGCCACGCCGGTCTCGGCGATGACGAACTCGGCCATCTTGTGCAGTACGGCTTCAGCTTCCTCGCGGGCCTGGCGCTCGATCTCCTCGCGCACGCCGCTCCAGTGCTCGAACACCGCCGGCTCGATGACCCGCAGCAGGGCCACGTGGCCGCCGGTCGAGCGCGCGCGCCGGCAGGCGAAGCGGAGGGCCGCCTGAAACTCCGGGCTGTCGTCGGCGATGACGAGGAACTTGCGCTGGCTCATGGGCCGGACGGTGGCCTGCGCAGCGGTTCTGCGCAAGCCACCTTAAGCGCTAGGGTTTCGGGTCAGGCGCCCCAGAAGCCGACGATCTTGCGGACCTCGGCCAGGGTCGGGGCCGCGGCGGCGCGGGCGCGCTCGGCCCCGGCCGCCAGGACGCGGTCGATTTCGGCCGGATCGGCCATCAGGCGGCGCATCTCGTCGCCGACGGGGCCGAGCTTGGCCACCGCCAGATCGGCGAGCTTGGGCTTGAAGGCGCCGAAGCCCTGACCAGCGAACTCGGCCAGCACCTGCGCCGACGTGCGGCCGTCGAGGGCGGCGTAGATGCCGACCAGGTTCTCGGCCTCCGGACGGGCCTTAAGCTCGTCCAGGGTTTCCGGCAGCGGTTCCGGGTCGGTCTTGGCCTTGCGGACCTTCTGGGCGATGGTCTCGGCCTCGTCGAGCAGGTTGAGCCGCGAGTTGTCGGACGGGTCCGACTTGCTCATCTTCGCCGCGCCATCGCGCAGCGACATGATCCGCGCCCCCGGGCCCTGGGTCAGGGCGTCGGGCAGCGGGAAATAGCCCGGGACCTCGAAGTCGTGGTTGAACTTCGCGGCCACGTCGCGGGTCAGTTCGAGATGCTGGCGCTGGTCGTCGCCGACCGGCACCTGGGTCGCCTTGTAGAGCAGGATGTCGGCGGCCTGCAGCACCGGATAGGTGTAGAGGCCGACGCTCGAGCGCTCCTTGTGCTTGCCCGACTTCTCCTTGAACTGGGTCATCCGGTCGAGCCAGCCGAGGCGGGCGACGCAGTTGAAGATCCAGGCCAGCTCGGCGTGCTGCGGCACCGCCGACTGCGGGAAGATCGTCGCGACCTTGGGATCCAGACCCGAGGCGAGATAGGCGGCGGTGATCTCGCGCACCTGGCCGGCCAGCAGCTTGGGGTCCTGCCACACGGTGATCGCGTGCATGTCGGCGACGAAGATGAAGGTCTCCACCTCGTGCTGCAGGCGGGCGAACTTCACCAGCGCGCCGAGATAGTTGCCGAGGTGCAGGGCGCCGGACGGCTGGACGCCGGACAGCACGCGTTGGGGACCGCTGTAGGCGGGGGGAGCTTGGTCAGTCATGGGATCGGCTTCCGAGGGAAGAGGACAGGCAGGCGCGCAGGATCGCGCCGGGAAAGGCGGGGATCAGGCGCTACGCCATCGCCACGTGTTTCGTCCGCTAGCCATGCCTGAGCGAATAAGGCCTGCAGCCGCAGACCGCAAGCCCGTCAGAGGTCGGCCGAGACCACCGCATCGCCTGGCCGCCGGCGCAGCGCGGTCTTGATCTCGCTGGGCGTGATGCCGCGGAAGGCCAGCAGCAGCAGGCCGTAGACGGCCACGCCGACGGCGGCGACGCCAAGCACCGCGATTTCCTTGGCCCCCAGCCCGATGAGGTGGAAGCCGCGCAGCGGCGCCTCCAGCCAGGCGCGCTCGTGGGACGCGAAGGCCAGCAGCGCGCCGAAGACGGTGCTGGCCGCGACGATGCGGCCGATACGGCTCCAGGCCGCCTTGGTCGGCGAATAGTCGCCGCGCTTGGCCAGCAGCAGCACCATCTGGACGACGTTGATCCAGGCCGCCGCGCTGGTCGCCGCGGCGATGCCCTTGACCCCGACGACCTGGAACAGCGCCAAGCCCAGCACGATGTTCACCGCCACCGAGATCAGGCCGAAACGCATCGGCGCCTTGGTGTCGGAGCGGGCGAAAAACGCGGGCTGCAGCACGCGGGCGAGCACGAAGGCCGGGACGCCCCAGCCGTAGTTGAGCAGGATCCAGCCGGTCTGGCGGGCGTCCTCGGCCGTGAAGACCCCCCGCGTGAACAGCCCATCGATCAGGAAGAACGGCATGGCGATCAGCGCCGCGGCGGCCGGGGCGGTCAGGGCCAGCGAGAAGATCACCGCCTGGTCGGTGGCGGCCTGGGCGTCGTCGTGGTCCTTGGCCTGGATGGCGCTGGAGAGGCGGGGCAGCAGGGCGACGCTGACCGCCACCCCGATCAGTCCGAGCGGCAGCTGGTAGAGCCGCGCGGCGACCTCAGTCCAGGCGCGGCCGCCGGCGACCTGCGAGGCGAGGATGCCGGAGATGAAGATGTTGATCTGCACGGCGCTGGCGGCGATCGCCCCGGGCACGGCGAGCGCGATCAGCGCCTTGATCTCGGGCGTCAGCGACGGCCAGCGCACGCGGATGTGGGCCCCGCACTTGCGCGCGCCCCACCACAGCAGGGCCGCCTGGAAGACGCCGGCGATCGGAATGGCGATGGAGGCGGCGTAGGCGGCCAGGATCGGATCGTCCTGCGGGATCACCGCGATCAGCATCACCAGGTTGAGGATGGTCGGAAAGATGCCGGTGATGATGAACCGGCGATGGGCGTTGAGCACCCCCGACAGCAGCGCCCCGATCGCCATGCACGGCAGGTAGGGCATGCTGATCTGAGTCAGTACGATGGCCAGCTTGAACTTGGCCGGGTCCGAGGCGTAGCCCGGATTGATCACGTACATCAGCCACGGCATGGCCAGCTGCGCGGCCAGGGTGATGGCGATGGTCGCCGCCGCCAGGGTGGCCAGGGCGTCGGAGGCGATGCGGTCGGCCTCGGCCTGGCCTTCGCCGGTCAGGGTCTTGGTGTAGGACGGGATGAAGGCCGAGGAGAACGCCCCCTCGGCGAAGATCCGCCGGAACAGGTTCGGGAAGGCAAGGGCCGTATAATAGGCGTCGGCGGCGATGGTCGCGCTGGCGCCCAGCCGCGCGGTCAACACCAGGTCCCGCGCAAGCCCCATGAACCGGCTGATCAGGGTCAGTCCCGACAGCAGCAGGGACGAGCGGATCAATCCGCTCTTGGCGGCAGGAGTGGCGGCTGCGGTCACGGGCGTTGGTGTGCGCTTATGCGGCCGCACCGGTCAAGCCGCCCCGTCAGCGCGCGACGCTAGCGCGCGCCTTCTGCAGGTTGGCCCGCGGCTTCGGGGCGGCGGCCTCGACCTCCTCCAGCACCTTCGTCAGCTGGGACTTCAAGGCCGCCATCCGCTTCGGATCGGTCAGCTTTCCGCCGTCGCGCTCGGTCACGTAGAAGGCGTCGACCGCCCGTTCGCCATAGCCGTCGATGTGCGCCGAAAGGATCGACAGTCCCGCATCGGCGAGGTTGCGGGCCAGGGCCACCAGCAGGCCGGGGCGGTCGCGTCCGGACGCCTCGACCACGGTCGAGACCTCGGACGCCTCATTGTCGAGCATCACGGTCGGGGTGATGGTGAACGCCGCCGCGCGGCCGAAGTCGGTCACCCGGCGCGGTTCGGACTTGGTCAGCTCGCCACGGCCCGCCGCCGCCAGCGAGTCGGCCAGCTTGGCCAGGACGCGCGGATTGTCGGCGCCATAGGCCGCGCCGGTGGCGTCCTGCACGTAGAACACGTCCAGCGCCTGGCCCTGGCGGGACGTGAACACCCGCGCCCCGACGATGTTGGCGCCGGCGGCGGTGACCGCGGCGGCGAGGTCGACGAACAGGCGCGAGCGGTCGGGCGCGGCGATCACCACCTCCGAGGCGTTGAGACCGTTGCGGATGTGGCCTTCGGCGGCCGCGCCGCTCTCGGCCGCGCGGCGGGCGAGGCCGGCATGGACCAGGATCTCGGCGTCGGAGAACGAGGTGAAATAGGCGTCCTCCATCGCCTGCACCCAGTCGGTGGCCGCCGGGTCGGCCGCGATCAGCCGCACGCGGGCGTCATAGGCGGCGTTCTCGTGGTAGCGGCGAATGGCGGCGGCGGCGTCGGAGCCGCGCCCGCCGCGGAACACCGCCTCGGTTGCGCCGTAGAGCTCGCGCATCAACTGGCCCTTCCAGCCGTTCCAGACCCCCGGGCCGACGGCGCGGATGTCGGCCACGGTCAGCACCAGCAGCAGGCGCAGGCGTTCCGGCGTCTCCACGATACGGGCGAAGTCGGCGACGGTGCGCGGGTCGGAGACGTCACGCTTCTGGGCGTAGTCGCTCATCACCAGGTGATGCTCGACCAACCAGGCGACCATCTCGATGCGCTTGCGATCCAGGCCGAGCCGCTCGCAGGCCGACCGCGCGGCGCGGGCCCCGGCCTTCTCCTGGCCCCCTGCCCCGCCCTTGCCGGTGTCGTGCAGCAGCATGGCCAGGAACAGCGCCTCGCGATCGTCGATCAACGGCATGATCGAGGTCGACAGCGGGTGGTCCTCGGCGAAGCGGCCGTTGGCGATGTCGGCGATGACGCCGACGGCCCGCAGGGTGTGCTCGTCAACCGTGTACGAGTGGTACATGTTGAACTGCATCTGGGCGACGATGCGGCCCCATTCCGGAATGAACCGGCCGAGCACGTCGGCGTCGTTCATCATCGACAGCGCCCGCTGCGGATCGCGGCCGTGAGCCAGAATGTCGAGGAACACCTTGGCGGCGGCCGGGTCGCGGCGAACCTTGGAGCCGATGATGCTGGCGCAGCGGCTGGCGGCGGTGAAGGCGTCCGGGTGCAGGTCGAGATCGCGCTGGTCGGCCAGCCGGAACAGACGCAGCAGGTTGACCGGGTCGGTCTCGAACACCTGCGGCCCGTCTACGTTGAGGCGCCCGCCCTCCTCGTGGAAGCCGGGATCCAGCTTCTTGCGCTTGGCCCGGCCGCGTCCGGGGATCAGCCGCGACAGCCCCTTGGGCTGCTGCTTGATCTGCTCGGCCTCGAGCTTGGCGGCGAACACCCGGGTCAGGGCGCCGACCTCCTTGGCGATCAGGAAGTAGCGGCGCATGAACCGCTCGACGGCCGGCGCGTCGCCGCGGTCGCCATAGCCCATCCGCCGGGCGATCTCCGGCTGCAGATCGAAGGTCAGCCGCTCCTCGGGCCGGCCGGTGGCGAAATGCAGGTGGCTACGCACCGCCCAGAGGAAGTCGAACGCCTTGATGAAGGCCGTGACTTCCTTGCGGTCGAACATGTCGAGCTGGACGAAGCCGTCGACGTGGCTGACCGGGTGCAGGTACTGGGCGATCCAGAACAGGGTGTTGAGGTCGCGCAGGCCGCCCTTGCCCTCCTTGACGTTCGGCTCGACCAGATAGCGGCTGGCGCCGGCGCGCTCCTGGCGGATGTCGCGCTCCTTGAGCTTGGCGGCGACGAACTGGGCGGCGGTGCCCTTGACCACCTCGGCGCGGAACCGCTGGAACAGCTCCTCGGCCAGGGCGGCGTCGCCGCTCAGCTGGCGCGCCTCCAGGATCGAGGTGCGGATCGTGTAGTCCTCGCGGCTGAGCTTCAGACATTCCTCGACCGTGCGCGAGGCGTGGCCGACTTTGAAACCGAGGTCCCAGAGCGCGTAGAGCATGTACTCGATCACGCTCTCGGTGTGGGCGGTCTGCTTGTAGGGCCGCAGGAACAGCAGATCGAGATCGGAGAATGGGGCCAGGGTGCCGCGGCCGTAGCCGCCGACCGCCATCAGCGCCAGGCGCTCGCCCTCGGTCGGGTTGCGGGCCCGGAACACGTGGACGGTGGTGAAATCGTAGAGCGCGGTGACCACCTCGTCGGTGACCCCCGACAGCAGCCGCGCGGTCTCGATGCCGCCGGCGCCGTTCTCGAGCCGCTCCTTGGCGATCATGCGGCCACGGAACAGGGCCTGTTTGAGGATCTCCAGCGCCCGGCGGCGCTGTTCCTGCTCGTCGCCGGCGGCGTCGAGGGCGGCGGCGGACAGCTGGGCGCGCAAGCGTACGCCGTCGACGACGTATTCCAGGCGGGTGGGTCGGAGGCGAGGCGGCATAGTGTGGATATAATCACTTCGCGAAGCTGCGGCATCCTCTCCTCTGGTCGGGGAGCGGGCCAGGGCCAAACCGAAACCCGCAGGTCGTCCTTCAGAATACCGGCGGCGCCCGAAAAACGCCCTGGCGCCGGTGCGAGCCGCGGTTCAAGCTTCAGTTTGTAGTCTTTGTTCGCCAAGACTTCAGTCGATTGGGGAACTGCTTACCCATCCTTAACCACGGCCGCTCAAGGACTGCGTGAAGCGGGTTATGGTGGAGTGGATTATGACGGGTAACGGCCTGGACGCGCGCCTGGAGTTCATGCAGGTGACGCCGCAGACCCGCAAGACGCTGCGTGCGGCCCAACCGCTGATCTCCGAGAAGCTGCCCGGCGCGCTCGACCACTTCTACGGCCAGGTCCGCGCGACGCCCGAGACCAAGGTGCACTTCCGCGACGACGGCCACATCAACAAGGCCCAGAACGCCCAGCTGCGTCACTGGCAGGGGATCGCCTCGGGCGACTTCACCGCCGACTACGCCAAGTCGGTGCAGACCATCGGGGCGGTCCACGCCAGGATCGGGCTGGAGCCGCGCTGGTACATCGGCGGCTACGCCCTGGTGCTGGAACAGCTGGTCCGCTCGGTGGTCGCCGAAAAGGGCGCCAAGGGCTTCGGCGCCAAGGCCAAGAACGCCGAGCTGGCCGAAACGCTGTCGGCGCTGATCAAGGGCGCCATGCTCGACATGAGCCTGGTGCTGGACGTCTATTTCGAGGCCGCCGAGGCCGACCGCGCCAAGGCCGAGGCCGAGAAAGCCCGCTCGGCCGCCGAGCAGGCGACCGTGGTGCGCAGCCTGGCCGCGGCGCTGTCGGGTCTGGCCCGCGGCGACCTGACCAGCCGCATCGAAACCCCGCTGTCGGGCGACTACGCCCAGCTGCGCGACGATTTCAACGGCGCGGTCGGCGAGCTGCACGGCGCGATCGCCGCGGTGGTCGACTCCGTCTCGGCGGTGACCGCCACGGTCGGCCAGATGAAGAGCTCGGGCGATGACCTGGCGCGGCGCACCGAGAACCAGGCCGCCAGCCTGGAGGAGACCGCCGCCGCGGTCGAAGAGATCACCGTCACCGTGCAGCGCGCCGCCGAAACCGCCCGCCAGACCTCCGGCGCAGTCGCCGACGCCCGCAAGGAAGCCGAGACCAGCGCCCCGGTGGTCGAGGCCGCGATCTCGGCCATGGGCCAGATCGAGGACTCGTCCAAGCAGATCAGCCAGATCATCGGGGTGATCGACGAGATCGCCTTCCAGACCAACCTGCTGGCCCTTAACGCCGGGGTCGAGGCGGCCCGGGCCGGCGACGCCGGCAAGGGTTTCGCGGTGGTCGCCTCCGAGGTCCGGGCCCTGGCCCAGCGCTCGGCCGACGCCGCCAAAGAGATCAAGACGCTGATCAGCGCCTCGAGCGAGCAGGTCAGCCAGGGGGTCAACCTGGTCGGCGAGACCGGCGAGGCCTTGGGGCGCATCGTCGGCCGCGTGACCGAAGTTCACGGCCTGGTGGCCGACATCTCCAGCTCGACCCAGGAACAGGCCGTCGGCCTCGGCCAGGTCAACAGCGCCGTCAACGAGATGGACCGCGTCACCCAGCAGAACGCCGGCATGGTGCTGGAAACCGCCAACGCCGCGGCCGACCTGGCGCGCGAGGCCCAGAACCTGTCGCAGCTGATCGGCCGCTTCCGGTTGGCGACCGGCGCAGCAGCGGTCGCGCGGCGGGCCGCCTAGGCCCCCGCGATCAGGTCGGCAAGGCGGTCCTGGCCGGTCCAGACCGCCGCTTTCCAGCCGCGCGCCTGGGCCGCCTGCACATTGGCGGCCTTGTCGTCGATGAAGAACAGGTCCTCCGGCGCGAAACCGGTACGGGCCTCGATCTCGGCATAGAATCCGTCGGCCGGCTTGGCGTGGCCGAGGTCGGCCGCGTAGTGCATGGCGTCGAAGCGGTCCTTCAGCCGCATCGCGTCCCACAGATAAGCAGCGCGCTCGTGCTCCTGGACGGTGGCCAGATGCAGCCGCACGCCCTGCGCGCGGATCGCGGCGAGCTGCTCCAGCAGGCCCTGGTCGAGGTGGCTATCGTGCTCGAACCAGTAGGCGCAGAGCTCGTCACAGCTGAGGTGCGGGGCGATCCTGGCCAGCACCGGCGCCAGCCGATCACGCAGCGCCGCGCGGCCATGGACGATGTCGTGGAAGCTCGGCTCGAAGAATTGAGCTTGCAGATCCTCGATCTTGAGGCCGAGATCGCGCTCCAGATTGGCCGACCAGCCCTTCGGATCCGGATGGACGACGATGACGCCGTCGACATCGACCATCAGCGCCTTCACTGCATCAGTTCCTTCAGGCGATAGAGCGCGGCCATCGCCTCGCGCGGGCTCATGCCGTCGAGGTCCAGGGCCTTGAGCTGCGCCTCGACCTCGCTGGGACCGAACGCAGGGGATTCGGGTTCAGCGGCGTGGGCCGCGAACAGCGGCAGATCCTCCAGGTGGGCCGGGGCGCCGGCCTCGCGCTCCAGCCGGTCCAGCACCTCTCGGGCGCGGACCACCACCGCCGGCGGCACCCCGGCCAGCTTGGCGACCTGCACGCCGTAGGAGCGGTCGGCCGGGCCGGGGCCGGCCTCATGCAGGAAGATCAGGTCGCCGTTCCATTCCTTGGCCTTGAGCGACAGGTTGGAGACGTGGGCGAGCCGGTCCTCGAGCACCGCCAGTTCGTGATAGTGGGTGGCGAACAGGCCGCGGCAGCGGTTGGTCTCGTGCAGCGCCTCGGCGCAGGCCCAGGCGATGGCCAGGCCGTCATAGGTCGCGGTGCCCCGGCCGATCTCGTCGAGGATGACCAGCGAGCGCGGCGTCGCCTGGGTCAGGATCGCCGCGGTCTCGACCATCTCGGCCATGAAGGTCGAGCGGCCGCGGGCCAGGTCGTCCCCAGCCCCCACCCGACTGAACAGGCGGTCGACGACGCCGATGCGCAGCGCCTTGGCCGGCACGTAGCACCCGGCCTGGGCCAGCACCGCTAAGAGCGCGTTCTGGCGCAGGAAGGTCGACTTACCGGCCATGTTCGGGCCGGTGACAATGGACAGCCGCGCAGCCGCCGCACCCGCCCCGTCGAGCGCGCAGTCGTTGGGAGTGTAGGGATCGCCGGCCCGCTTGACGGCAGCCTCTACGACCGGATGGCGGGCGGCCTGGGCCTCGAACACCGTCGAGCGGTCGACCACCGGCCGGGCGGCGCCGACATCGTCGGCCCACTCGGCGAGGCCCGCGGCGACGTCGAGCCGCGCCGCGCCTTCGGCGGCGGCCTGGATGGCCGGGGCGATGCGGATCGCCGCCTCGCGCCAGGCCTCGAAGGTGGCGACTTCCATGGCTAGGGCCCGCTCGGCCGCCTGGGCGATACGGGCGTCCAGCTCGGCCAGCTCGACGGTCGTGAAGCGGACCTGGTTGGCCAGGGTCTGGCGGTGGATGAAGGTGGTGTTGAGCGGGGCGCTCATCAGCGGCTCGGCCGCCTTGGCGGTGGCCTCGACGAAGTAGCCGAGGACGGCGTTGTGACGGATCTTCAGCGCCACGCCGCTCTCGGCCGCCAGCTTGGCCTCAAGCTGCAGGATCACCTTGCGGCTATCGTCGCGCAGGGCGCGGGCCTGATCGAGCTCGGCGCGGACCCCGGCCGCGACGAAGCCGCCGTCGCGGGCCTGGGCCGGCAAGTCCTCGTCGAGGCCGTCCGCCAGCATGCGGCGGAACTCGGCCAGTTCGAGGTCGGCGGTCGGATGCAGCGCGGACAAGGCGCCGGCGATCTCGGCCGGGGCCGGATCCAGCGGCTCGGGCGCAGCGAACAGGCCGAAGATCGCCTCGCCGCCCGCGAGGCCCGCCTTCAGCGAGCCGAGATCGCGCGGGCCGCCGCGGCCGAGCGCCAGGCGGGACAAGGCGCGGGCCATGTCGCCCATGCCGCGCAGATGGTCACGCAGCTTGGCTCGCAGGGGGCGGCGCTCGCAGAACCATTCGATGGCGTCCAGGCGGGCATCGATGGCGGCCGGGTCGAGCAGCGGCCGGGCCAGCCGCGAGGCCAGCAGGCGCGCGCCGGGCGCGGTGATGGTGCGATCGATGGCCCCGAGCAGCGAGCCGTCACGCGAGCCGGAGGTCGACTTCTCGATCTCCAGGCTGGATCGAGTGGCCGGGTCGATGGCCATGACGTCGGCCTCGCCCGCCCGCCGCGGAGCGGTGAGCGCCGGCAGGCGGCCGGCCTGGGTGGTTTCCAGGTGGGCGGCGATGAGGCCCAGCGCCGAGACCTCGGCGCCGGTCAGCTCGCCGAAGCCGTCGAGGGTCTCGACCCCGTAAAGCCGCTTCAGCCGCGCCTCGGACGCCGAGGGCTCGGACAGCGCCGAGGGCATCGGTTGGATCAGCCCGCCGGCCGACTTGAAGGTCGCCGCCAGGGTTTCGTCGGCGAACAAGCGGTCGGGGACCAGGGTCTCGGACGGGCCGAGGGCGGCCAGGGCCGAGGCCAGGCTGTCGCGCGAGAGCGCCATGCACTCCACCTCGCCGGTGGAGAGCTCGACGCTGGCCACGGCCGCGGCGCCAGCGCGCACGGCGACGGCGGCCAGGCGGTTGGCGCCGCGGGCGTCGAGCAAGCCGTCCTCGGTCAGGGTGCCGGGGGTGACGACACGCACGACGTCGCGACGGACCACGGACTTGGAGCCGCGCTTCTTAGCTTCGGCCGGGTCTTCCATCTGCTCGCAGAGAGCGACCTTGAAGCCCGAGCGGACCAGCTTGGCGAGATAGGCCTCGGCCGCATGCACCGGCACGCCGCACATCGGGATCGGCGCGCCGCCGTGGTTGCCGCGCGCGGTCAGGGTGATGCTCAGCGCCGCGGCGGCCTTTTCGGCGTCCTCGAAGAACAGCTCGTAAAAGTCGCCCATGCGGAAGAACACCAGCGCATCGGGCTGGCGGGCCTTGGCCTCGAAGAACTGGGCCATGACCGGCGTGGCGCCGGTCGGGTCGGGAATGGCGGAGGTCGGAGCATTCATGAGCCCGCGGAAGCTAATCGGGTCCGTGCGATCCGTCAGCCCCTGACAGCCGCGTGAGGCCCCTTGAACAGCAGCCTGCGACTTCCAAGCTGTGGCTAAGTGAGGAGCCGCCCTTGCCGCACGTGATCTTTCCCGCAGGACCCGACGACGCCGAGGATCTGGCGCGCGTCCACATCACGTCGTGGCGCGAGACCTATCAGGGACTGCTCCCGGACTCCTATCTGGCCCGCATGTCGATCCCGGTCTATGCGCGGCGCTTCCGGGCCGGACTGCTGCAGCCGGGCGAGCGTGAGGCGACCCTGGCGGCGGCCGATCGCACGCGGCTCGTGGGCTACGCCTCGGGCGGCCCGTCGCGGTCGCGGCGCCTGGGCGAGGCCGAGATCATGACGCTGTACGTGCTGAAGGCGGCCCAGGGCCACGGCCTCGGGCGCGAGCTGATGACGGGCCTGGCCCGCGTGTTCGCCGCCAACGGCGCGACCAGCCTGATGCTCTCGGTGCTGCGCGACAACATTCCAGCCCGGCAGTTTTATGAGCATCTGGGCGGCCTGGCCGAGGCGCCGCGGCGCGAGCCGGGGCCCGGCGGCGTCACCCACGAGGTCAGCTATCGCTGGCCCGACATCCGCAGCCTGACCGGCTAGAGCATTTTCCGATCTGATTGGATCGAAAATGCTCATGATTCTTTGAATTTAGAGCATTTTCTTCGCCGAACCGGTAGCCACTTCGGCGGAAAATGCTCTAGGCTGCCGAGACCGCCACCACGGCGCGGGCCATGGCCCCGACGACCCGCTGAGCGTCGGCGACCGTCAAACCCTGGTCCTCGCGCAGGCGACGCCAGACGTCGAAGCTGAGCGCCAGATCGAGCGCCTCCAGCAGATCGCCGTCGACCACAGCGACCCCGTCCAGGTGACGCAGCAGCAGTTCGCGCTGACGGCGCACGAAGGCCTGGTGACCGGCGGTCAGGCTGGGCGAACGCGCGCGATTGGCGTCGGCGAAGGCCTTCGGTCGGGCGAGCTTTTCGAACACCACGGCGCGGCGCGCGACCAGCTGGTCGAGACGCTCGGCCAGGGTCCCGTGGACCGGCTCGTCGTAGATGGGAGCCAGGCGCTCGTCCATGACCTGCTGCAGACCGCGGTGCAGGCCTTCGACGTCGTTGAACAGCCGGAAGACCGTGCGCACGCCGACCCCGGCGCGGATCGCCACCGCCTCGGCCGAGGGCTGCACCTCGCCGGCCTGGATCAGGTCGACCATCGCCTCGAGGATGCGCGCACGGCTGGCGACGGCGCGCTCACGGCGACCGTCCCGTTTTTCGATAGCTTCGACTGTGCCGCTCATCTGCCGTTGATAGCCCGAGCCGGACGCGCGCGCGACGGGGTCAGCCGCCGGTGACGTCGTCCCAGAACTGTTTGGCCTTGCCGATGAAGTTGGCCGATTTCGGATGCTGCTGCTCGCCGCAGATTTCGACGAATTCGCGCATCAGCTCCTTCTGGCGGGCGGTGAGTTTGGTCGGAGTCTCGACGAACAGTTCGACAACCAGGTCGCCGCGATCGCGCGAGCGCAGCGACGGCATGCCTTTGCCCTTCAGGCGCACGGTGCGGCCGGTCTGCGAGCCTTCCGGCACCTTGACCTCGATACGGCAGGCGCCGTCGCAGTTGTCGCCGCCCATCAGGCAGGGCGCTTCGATCTCACCGCCCAAGGCGGCCACCGCCATGGGCACCGGCACGGTGCAGAGCAGGTCCAGGCCGTCGCGATCGAACAGGTCGTGCGGGCGTACGGACAGGAAGATGTAGAGGTCGCCGCGCGGCCCGCCGCGCGCCCCGGCGTCGCCCTCGCCCGCCAGGCGAATGCGTGCGCCGTCGTCGACGCCGGCCGGGATGCGGACCTGCAGGGTGCGCTGCTTGCGCACCTGGCCGTGGCCGTGACAGTCCTCGCAGGGGTCCAGCACCAAGCGTCCGGAGCCGCCGCAGCGCGGACAGGCCCGCTCGATCGAGAAGAAGCCCTGGCTGGCGCGCACGCGGCCCGCGCCGCCGCAGCCGCCGCAGACGGTCGGGCTGGTGCCCGGACGCGCGCCGGATCCATCGCAGGTTTCGCAGTTGATCGAAGCCGGCACGGTGATCTCGACCTCGGAGCCGGCATAGGCCTGCTCCAGGGTGATCTCCAGGTCGTAGCGTAGGTCCTGGCCGCGGGCCGGGCCCGAGCGCTGGCGGCCGCGGCCGCCGAACATGTCGCCGAAGACGTCGCCGAACACCTCGTTGAAGATGTCGTTCACGTCGTGGAACTGGCCGCCGCCGCCGCCACCCGGCGCGCCGTTGACGCCGGCATGGCCGAAGCGGTCGTAGGCGGCGCGCTTCTGGGGATCGGAGAGGACCGAATAGGCCTCGTTGATCTCCTTGAACCGGCCAGCCGCTTCCTCGCACCCGCCGTTGCGGTCGGGGTGGTGCTCCATGGCGAGCTTGCGGAACGACGACTTCAGCGCAGCTTCGTCCGCGCTCCGTTCCACGCCGAGGATCTCGTAATAATCCCGCATGCTATGTCAGAGGTTCAAATTGATCTGAGAATTGAGGTGGGATGATCCCCGCCCGACTGCAAGGCTTATTCCAAACCGGAGCAGGCGGAGATTTCCACTGGGGAGCGCCCGAACCGATGGCGGTCGTCTCGCAGAATTTGCGGATGACCGCCATCGGGCGGAACGTCACGCCGACTTCTTGTCGTCGTCGGCCACTTCTTCGAATTCGGCGTCGACCACGTCGTCGGCCGCCGCGCCCTGGGGCTGCTCTTCCGAGCCGCCTTGCTGGGCCGCATACATCGCCTCGCCCAGCTTCATCGAAGCCTGAATGAGGGTCTGGGTCTTGGCCGAGATCGCCTCGGCGTCGTCACCTTCCAGCGCGGACTTCGCGTCAGCGAGCGCCGTCTCGATGGCCGACTTGTCGTCGCCCGAGATCTTGTCGCCGTGCTCGGCCAGGGCCTTTTCGGTGGAGTGCACCACCGCCTCGGCCTGGTTCTTGGCCTCGACGACGGCCTTGCGCTTTTCGTCCTCGGCTTTGTTGGCCTCGGCTTCCTGGACCATCTTGTCGATGTCCGCATCCGAGAGGCCGCCATTGGCCTGAATGCGGATCGACTGCTCCTTGCTGGTCGCCTTGTCGCGGGCCGACACGTTGACGATGCCGTTGGCGTCGATGTCGAAGGTGACTTCGACCTGCGGCACGCCACGCGGGGCCGGCGGAATGCCGACCAGGTCGAACTGACCCAGCATCTTGTTGTCGTGCGCCATCGGGCGTTCGCCCTGGAACACGCGGATGGTCACGGCCGACTGGTTGTCATCAGCGGTCGAGAAGGTCTGCGAACGCTTGGTCGGGATCGTGGTGTTGCGTTCGATCAGCGGAGTGAACACGCCGCCCAGGGTTTCGATGCCCAGGGTCAGCGGGGTGACGTCCAGCAGCAGCACGTCCTTGACGTCGCCTTGCAGCACGCCGGCCTGCACCGCAGCGCCGAGCGCCACGACTTCGTCCGGGTTCACCCCCTTGTGGGGCTCGCGGCCGAAGAACTCCTTCACGGTCTCAACGACCTTGGGCATGCGGGTCATGCCGCCGACCAGGATCACCTCGTCGATGTCGGTCTTCTTCAGGCCGGCGTCCTTCAGCGCCTGCTCGCAGGGGCCGACGGTGCGCGCGACCAGGTCTTCGACCAGGGCTTCGAGCTTGGCGCGCGAGAGCTTGATGTTCAGGTGCAGCGGGCCCGAGGCGTTCATCGAGATGAACGGCAGGTTGACCTCGTACTGGGCGACCGAGGACAGCTCCTTCTTGGCCTTTTCGCCTTCTTCCTTCAGGCGCTGCAGGGCCAGCTTGTCGTTCCGCAGATCGACGCCGGTTTCCTTTTTGAACTCGTCGGCAAGGTACTCGACGATGCGCATGTCGAAGTCTTCACCGCCGAGGAAGGTGTCGCCGTTGGTGGCCTTCACCTCGAACACGCCGTCGCCGATCTCCAGGATCGAGACGTCGAAGGTGCCGCCGCCGAGGTCGTAGACGGCGATCTTCTTGCCGTCGTTCTTTTCAAGGCCGTAGGCGAGCGCCGCCGCGGTCGGTTCGTTGATGATGCGCAAGACTTCCAGGCCGGCGATCTTGCCAGCGTCCTTGGTCGCCTGACGCTGGGCGTCGTTGAAGTAGGCCGGGACGGTGATGACCGCCTTCTCGACCTTCTCGCCGAGGTGCTGCTCGGCGGCTTCCTTCATCTTCTGCAGGATGAAGGCCGAGACCTGCTGGGGCGAATAGTCCTTGCCGTGGGCCTTCACCCAGGCGTCGCCGTTCGGGCCCTTGACGATCTCGTAGGGCACCATGCCCTTGTCCTTCTCCACCAGCGGATCGTTGTACTGACGACCGATCAGACGCTTGATGGCGAACAGGGTGTTGGCGGGGTTGGTGACAGCCTGCCGCTTGGCCGGTTGGCCGACGAGGCGCTCGCCGTCGTCGAGGATGGCGACGACCGACGGAGTGGTCCGCACGCCCTCGGCGTTCTCAATCACTTTCGGCGCTTTGCCGTCCATGATGGCGACGCACGAGTTGGTCGTGCCCAAGTCGATGCCGATGATCTTGCTCATATCGAGTCTTGCTCGCTCCTGAATGGCGGACGCCGGTTTGAGGGCCTTCGTTTGAAGCACCCCGGTTCTTCTCGGCATCCCCGGTTCGAATAAGGGCTCGGCCGGTTAACCCATGGGGCAACCAGCGTCGAGTCGCGATATGGGATCACATGCACCAGCCGCAAGTGCGTAATGACCCTATAACGTGCGGGGTCTTCGCCCCAGCGGCTCGGGCCAAGCCTCTAATATCCCTGCATAAGCTTCGCTGTCGTAAGGAGTCGCGCCCCCACCGGCGGCCAGGTAGGCATGCTGGACGACCATCGCCTGCTGCTCGATGTTGAGCTGAGAAAATGACCGGCCGTCCGCCAAATCATATGCGTAGGCGGCTCGGCCGTCCCCGGCGCGGAGCTTGGCGAAGGGCAGAAAGACCCCTTGCTGGGCCTGCCAGACGTGCACCAGTTCATGCACCAGCACCGAGCGCAACCAGAGCGGAGCGGTCGAAAAGTCGGCCAGGGCCGAGGCCGCCGGCCAGACCACCAGCCCGGCCGACGGGACGAAAGGTCGCGGCCAGACCGGCAGGCTGAGAATCCGCACCCGCGCCGGGTCAAGACCCGCGCCGAACACCTGCCCGCACAGGTCCCGCTCGCCGGAGGTCAGCCGGCGCGCGCGCAGGGGCGGCATGCAAAGGTCGCTGGCGGCGCGGGTCGTCATTGCGCCTATATGAGCACCGATGAGCCTTTCGACGACCAGTGGATTCCGACTGCTGCCGGGCCGGCTGTCGCCCGCCGCCCAGGCCGAGCTGCTGGCGCAGATCACCGCCGGCCTGGCCGATGCGCCGCTGGTCCACCAGTCGACGCCCGGCGGCAAGCCGATGAGCGTGGCGATGAGCAGCTTCGGCGCGCTCGGCTGGACCACCGACGCCAAGGGCTATCGTTACGAGCCGCGGCACCCGACCACCGGCAGGTTCTGGCCGCCGATGCCCACCATCCTGACGGAGCTCTGGCGCGAACTGGCCGACCCCGAGGTTCCCCCCGACGCGTGCCTGATCAACTTTTATAACGCGCAGGCGAAGATGGGCCTGCACCAGGACAAGGACGAGGCCGACTTCCGGTTTCCAGTGCTGTCGGTCTCGCTCGGCGACACGGCGGTGTTCCGCATCGGCGGTCTCAAGCGCAGCGATCCGACCACCTCGGTGCGGCTGTCGTCGGGCGACGTCTGCCTGCTGGCCGGCGAGGCGCGGCTGTATCATCACGGGGTCGACCGCATCCTGCCGGGATCGTCACGGCTGGTGCCGGGCGGCGGGCGGTTCAACCTGACCCTGCGGCGGGCCGCGCCAGCCTAGTAGGGCGGCTGCTCGGGCGGCGGGGTCAGGCCGTCGATCAGGTCGCCGACCCGGTCTTCCTCGGGCGGCGGCGGGGTCGGCGCCTTGGGCGGCGGCGCGGGCTGAGGCGCCTTCTCCACTGGAGCCGGGGCCTGTTCGGCCTCTTCGGCGGGCTTTTCCTCTTCCTTCTTCGGCTCGGGGGCCAGTTCGGAAGGGGTCAGCACCAGGTCGTCGAGCGGCTGGGCGTCGCTGGCCTGGATCGGCGCGCCGCCGCCGGCCGCCTCGCCGGGCAGCCGAGCCCGTTCCGGAGCGCCACGCACGCCGAGGATGAACCCGCCCACGGCGCAGAGGCCGAGGATGACGGCGACGAACCGCAGGACGCTTCGAGGCATGCTCCACATGCGGCGAACCTAGATGGGCTTGGCCAAAACGGAAACGGGATTTTGCGGGTACGGCGGCGCTTACGGCCGGGCTTGGTAAACGCCTCTTAACCCTCGTCCGGGCAAACAAGGGGTCTCTGAAATCAGGAGTTCGGGATGGCGCGGGCGGCGCGAAAGACGGGTGTCGAGCTGGGGATGCACATTGCCGGCCTGGCCTGGTCGCATCCAGCCACGGCGCGGCTGCGCGGCGGCATCGTCGCGGCGGCCGGCATCGCCCTGATCATCGCGCTGGCGACCTACAACGCCGCCGACCCGAGCCTCAACGCCGCCTCGGCCCTGTCGCCGACCAACGCCCTGGGCGCGCCCGGCGCAACGGCCGCCGACGCCGGGATCCAGTCGCTGGGCCTGGCCGCCGGCGTCGGCGCCCTTTTGATGGTGGTGTTCGGCCTGGGCCGCGCCACCACCCCGCAACCGGACCTGACCCGCCGCAAGGTGCGCCTGCGCGCCGCCATCGGCCTGCTCGGCGTGATGGCGCTGGCTGGCCTGCTGAGCGCGCCCCCAGCGCCCGCAGCCTGGCCGCTGGCCAAAGGCCTGGGCGGGTTCTGGGGCGACGGCCTGCTGCACGCGATCGCCGGCCTGTTCGCCTACGCCCACATTCCAGGCGGCGTACTGATCGCCTCGCTGCTGCTGCTGGCCGCCGCCGCCGCCGGTCTGGGCTTCGCTATCGGCGTGCGCCGCTCGGAGCTGGCCGCCAGCATCGAGTGGGTCCGCAACGCCCTGCAGCAGGCCCCGCAGGCCCCTGCCCCGCCGGCCAAGCCGGCCCGCGCCGCGGCCG
>NZ_JAPMTQ010000042.1:0-13303 GCF_026411515.1 Phenylobacterium sp. 58.2.17
CCGCGCCGCCCTGGCCGACCAGGGCGCGCAGGCCGGCGAGGTCCGCCGCGTCCTGCGCCTGCGCTACGAAGGCGCCGACGCCGAGCTGCCGGTCCCCCTCGGCCCGCCGGCCGAGGTGAAGGCCGCCTTCGAGGCTGGCCACCAGCGCTTGTTCGGCTTCATCGAAGCGAACCTGCCGATCGTCATCGCCTCGGTCGAGGCCGAGGCGATTAGCGAGGCGGGCGCCGTCCCTCCCCCTCGTGGGGAGGGCGGATCACCGCGCAGCGACGAGACGGTTGGGGCGCCGCCGGTCCCTCCCCACAAGGGGGAGGGTGAAAAGGACCGGACCCGCATGTTCTTCCACGGCGCCTGGCATGAGGCGCCGGTGATAGCCGCCGACGTCCTGATCGCCGCCGTCGAGGGCCCGGCGTTGATCGTCCGCCCCGACACCCAGATCGCGCTCGCCCCCGGTTGGACCGCGACGCCGGGCCCCGACGGCATGATCCGCCTGGACCAGGCCGGCCGCCGCAAGGCCGCCGCCCTGGCGCTCGACAAGCCCGATCCGGTCACCCTGGAGCTGTTCAACAAGCGGTTCATGGGCGTGGCCGAGGCGATGGGCGCGGCCCTGGAGCGCACCGCCCATTCGGTGAACATCAAGGAGCGCCTCGACTTCTCCTGCGCCCTCTTCGACACAGACGGCGGCCTGGTCGCCAACGCCCCGCACATGCCGGTGCATCTCGGCTCGATGGGCGCCAGCGTGCGCGCCGTCCGCGACCGCCATCCGCAGTTGAACCCCGGCGAGGCCTTCGCGCTCAACAATCCCTATGCCGGCGGCACCCACCTGCCCGACATCACCGTGGTCATGCCGGTGTTCGTGGAAGCAGCCGCTCGCCCCGCCTTCTACGTCGCCGCCCGGGGCCACCACGCCGATGTCGGCGGGATCCAGCCCGGCTCGATGCCGCCCTTCTCCCACACGCTGGATGAAGAGGGCGTGCTGCTCGACGCCCTGCCGATCATGACCGGCGGCGTCTTCCTGGAGGACGCCGTGCGCGCGGCCCTGACCGCCGGGCCCTATCCGTCCCGCGCGCCGGACCGCAACATCGCCGACCTCAAGGCCCAGATCGCCGCCTGCCAGGCCGGCGCCGCGGCGGTCAGCGGCATGATCGAGACCTTCGGGGGCGACGCCGTCGCGGCCTATATGGGCTTCGTCCAGGCCAACGCCGCCGCCTCGGTCCGCCGCGCGATCGGCAAGCTCAGGGACGGCGCGGCCCGCGTGCCGATGGACGGCGGCGGCGAGATCGTCGTGCGGATCACCGTCGATGCGGCGGCCGGCGAGGCGGTGCTGGACTTCCGCGACTCCGCCGCCCAGCTCGGCTCGAACTTCAACGCCCCCTCGGCCATCGTCGACGCCGCCGCGCTCTATGTGTTCCGCAGCCTGGTCGACGACGACATCCCGCTCAACGCCGGCTGCCTGGAGCCGCTGAAGATCCTGACCCGTGAGGGCTCGATGCTGGCCCCGCGCTATCCAGCCGCCGTCGTCGCCGGCAATGTGGAGACCAGCCAGCACGTGGTCGACGCGCTCTATGCGGCGCTGGGCGTGATGGCCAACGCCCAGGGCTCGATGAACAACTTCACCTTCGGCGACGAGACCCGGCAGTACTACGAGACCATCTGCGGCGGGGCCGGCGCCACAGTCGACCGGGCCGGGACCAGCGCTGTCCACACCCACATGACCAACTCGCGGCTCACCGACCCGGAGATCCTCGAGCGCCGTTTCCCGGTTCGGGTCGAGGACTTTTCGATTCGCCGCGGCTCGGCCGGCGCCGGTGCCCTGGCCGGCGGCGACGGCGCGCGCCGGCGCATCCGCTTCCTGGCCCCGATGGAGGCGGCCCTGCTCTCCACCCGCCGCGCCCATGCGCCGCAAGGGATCGGCGGCGGCGCGGCCGCCCTGCCCGGCGCCCAGCGTTTGATCGGCGCCGACGGCGCGGTAAAGGAACTGCCGGGCTGTTTTTCGCTTACAGTCGAGCCCGACGACGTCATCGAGATCGAAACCCCCGGGGGCGGGGGTTTCGGGGCCGCCGCCTGATCCAGTCTTCAACGAGGTTCCATGCCAGCGCTACTCATCGCTCTCGCCCTTCTGGCCGTCGATCAGGCCGCCGAGCCGGCCGCCGCCACGCCCGCGACGCCGGCCGGCGCCGAGGAGCTGCCCTGGCCGGTCGGCGCGCCGCACGACGATTACGGGCTGGTCTCCTGGTGCCACGGGGCGCTGAGCGGCTACCTCGACCTGCACGACCAGGTGATGCCCGAGGTCACCCGTATCGAGAGCACCTACCGGCCGCCGAACCGCCCGCTGGCCGAGGACCTCAAGGTCTACGCCGACATGCAGAAGCAGAGCCGCAAGGACCTGAAGGCGTTCGAGCGCGCCATCGAGGCGGCCGAGAAGGCCAGCATCCGTCCGCTCGGACCGATCGGCGCGGCGGCGATCAAAAAGGGCCAGGCGGTCTGGGCCGGCGCCCCGAACCTGACCAAGGCCCGCCTCGCCCAGGAGTGGATGAGCTGGTCGCTGCCGGTGCGCTGCGGCCCGACCGCCGAACGCCTGGAGAAGAACGCCAAGCTGCTCGGCGCCGCCTTCGACCCGACCGCCGGCCTGGAAGCCGCCGCCGCCCCCGAAGCCCGGCCCCCGGCCGAAGCGCCCACGAGCTAGGTCTCCAGCCAATGGGCGTCATCCCCAGGCCTAGGACAAAGTAGCGCCGCATACCCGCTCGATAGTCCGGCCGCGGACCGCTATGGTTTACGCCTAGGTCCCGGCGGGGGCGCCTCAGCAGAGAGATCGGCTTGCCGACAGTCGCCTTTGTCAATCCGAAGGGGGGCGCGGGGAAGACCACCGCGGCGCTGCTGCTCGCCCTCGGCCTCGTCGAGCGCGGGCAACGCGTGGCGATGATCGATTCCGATCCCAACAAGCCGCTGGTGCACTGGGCCTCGCTGCCCGGCCGGCCCGACAAGGTCAGCATCCACCCCGCCCCCACCATGGAGGACATGCGCGACGCCCTGCGTGAGGCCCAGCGCAAGCAGCCCGACTGGCTGATCCTCGACACCGAAGGCTCGATCCGAGGGGCGATGGCCTTCACGACCATGCGCCTCGACCTTGTGGTCACCCCGCTGGCCGCCTCGCAGCTCGAGGCGATCCAGGCGATCAAGGCCGCCGAGATGGTCACCCAGTTCGGCCGCCGGGCCGGGCGGCCCCTGCCGCACCGCTGCCTACTGACCCGCGTGCCGGCCGCCCTGCGTCCGCGCTCGCTGAAGGAAGTAGTCGCCCAGCTGCGCACCAGCGAGATCGAGATCCTGCCGACCGCCCTGATCGAGAAGGAAGCGTTCCGCACCCTGTTCGCGGTCGGCGGCGGCTTCGACCAGCTGGCGGCCAGCGGCGTCAGCGGCGTCCCCGCCGCGCGCGCCAACGCCGAAGCCTACCTCGGCTCGGTCCTCGACCTGCTCGCGAAACCTACCGAAACGTCAAACTAGGGGCGCGGGCGACTGCCCCCGCCAGCGGCGTTTTTGTCGCCACAGGACGTTTTAATCCCTCATTATGTATGCAATCGCGGCCGCCTGGACGAATTCGCGCTCCCTGTGGCTTGGAAGCGACATTTTCGGGCAGCAAGGAAGATTCGACGCCGATAGCAAAATCCAACTCTGATTTTTATGAGGAAAATGCCATCAAATTCGAATCATAGGTACGTTTTTGCGTTTACGCCGAAAATTTGAACGCTGCTTTTTGAATAACGCCATTCGATTACGTCGCAATAGCGTCGTTATTCTTTCCGTGACGGAAAAGAGACTTGCACTTCCGAGCCTTGGCCGCTTTCTCCTGCGCCACGTTAAGACGTCAATTTGACGTATAACGCTGTTATATTAGGGGAAACGTATGTTGCATTGTAGGTACCTCGCAGGAGCCTCCTCCCTCGCGCTCCTGGCGGTCCTCGGGCTCGCCGGCCCTGCCAGCGCGCAAGACGACGCTACCGCGGTCGAAGAAATCGTGGTCACCGGCTCGTTCATCGCCGGCTCGCCCGAAAACGCGGCTCTGCCGGTCAACGTGATCGGTCAGGATGAAATGCAGAAGCAGGGCTCGCCGACCACGGTCGACCTGCTGAAGTCGATCCCGGCGGTGTCCGGCGTCCTTGGCGAAGCCAACCAGTACGCCGCCGCCCAATCGACCGGCGTGGGCAACGTCAACCTGCGCGGCCTCGGCGCCGAGCGCACCCTGGTGCTGATGAACGGCCGCCGCATGTCGATCTCGCCGGGCGCGATCTACGTCGACACCAACATGATCCCGACGGCCGCCATCGGCCGCGTGGAAGTGCTGAAGGACGGCGCGGCCGCGACCTACGGCTCCGACGCCGTCGCCGGCGTGGTGAACTTCATCACCCGCAAGAACCTCAACGGCCTCGAAGTCTCGGGCAACTACTCGTACATCGACGGCACCGACGGCGACTACACCCTGAGCGCCGCCTACGGCTGGCAAGGCGAGAACGCCGACATCCTGCTGACCGCCGGTTACCGCAAGCGCACCCCGCTGCCGGTCACCGAGCGTGACTTCGCGATCCGTTCGCTCACCGACAACCCGCAAGGCGGCTGGTCGAGCTTCGGCAATCCCGGCACCTACCTGACCAGCGGCAACGGCGGCGTCACCTACACCAGCGCGCTGCAAGATCCGGGCTGCGCCACCATCACCGGTCCGGGCTGCCAGTTCCAGTTCATCGGCTTCAACAACCTGATTGAAGAAGAAGAACACTGGCAGCTGTACGGCGAGATCAACTTCGACCTCACCGAGAAGACGAAGTTCCACGCCGAAGTGCTGTACGCGGCCCACGACGTGCCCCAGGAACACTCGTCGCCATCGTATCCGCCGAACAACTTCCCGACCTCGGCGCTGACCGGCAAGGTCCAGCCCAACGGCTTCTTCATCCCGGTGAGCAACCCGGGCCTGCAGGCGCTGCTCGGCCAGATGACCCCGGCCCAGGCGGCGGCCGCGGCCAACGGTCTCTTCACCTCGATCGCCTGGCGTCCGATCGGCGTCGGCGGCAACGATCTGTTCGGCGGCGGCGCCAAGCACGACCGTCGTTACTTCGAGACCTACCGCCTGTCGGCCGGTCTGAAGGGCGAATTCGACTTCGGCGGCGGCATCGGCTGGGACGCGGCCGTCACCTACATGGACTCCAACTCCGACGTGGCGACGTCCGACATCCTCGTCGGCAAGCTGCAGCGCGCGATGATGGGCTTCGGCGGCGCCAACTGCCAAGGCACGACCGCCGGCGCGAATGGCTGTCTGTGGTTCAACCCGTTCTCGACCGGCGTTGAATCCAACGTCATCGACGGCCGCACCAATCCGGGCTACGTCGCCTCCACGGCCAACAGCCGCGAAGTGCTCGACTACATCTTCGGCGAGTACGGCTACAAGCAGCGCTCGCGCATGTTCACCGCCGACCTGGTGTTCAACGGCGAAGTGGGCAGCGTCGACTTCGGCGCCGGTCCGCTAGCTTGGGCCGCCGGTGCTCAGTACCGCTGGAGCGGCGTGGAGCGTCAGAACAACGACGACACCAACATCGCAGTCAGCCCTTGCGCCGACTCGTCGGTGAACCCTGGCGCGACCTGCGTGGCTCAGAACGGTCCGTTTAGCTTCTTCGGCGCCCTGGCCGACTACGACCTCGACTACTCGGTCGGCGCGGCCTTCGTCGAAGCCCAGATGCCGTTCACCGACACCCTGACCGGCACCCTGGCGGTTCGCTACGAGGACTACGGCGGCAACATCGGCGCCACCACCAATCCGAAGGTCGCCCTGAAGTGGCAGGCGACCGATTGGCTGGCGTTCCGCGTCTCGGCCGGCTCGACCTTCCGCGCCCCGCCGCAGACCCAGATCGCTCCGACCGCGACGACCAACTTGTCGTACACCACCGCGGCCGGCGGCTATCGCGCCTATGACCTGTGGGGCAACCCGAACCTGGAGCCGGAAAAGGCCAAGACGCTGAACCTCGGCGCTCTGTTCGACTTCGGCGACTTCCGCGCTTCGGTCGACTACTGGTCGTTCGACTTCGAAGGCCCGATCCGGTCGGAAAGCGGTTCGCAGATCGTCAACGCGATCTTCCCGAACGGCGCGGCCGGCGCGAACAACTGCGGCAACGCGGCCTACGCCGCGCTGCAGAACCGCATCTCGTTCAACGGCGCCTGCTCGGCCGCGAACATCAACCGGGTCCGCCACTACTTCGTGAACGGTCCGGACGTGAAGACCAGCGGCGTTGACTTCTCGGCCAACTACTCGGCTCGCGACGTCTTCGGCGGCGACATGAATTTCGGCGCCGACGTCACCTACGTCATCGAATACGTGGTCGCTCAGAACACGATCGAAGGCATCGTCACCGCGCCGGAAACCGACTACGTCGGCACCATGGACTACCTCGGCTACGGCTCGCAGCCGCAGTGGAAGGGCAGCGCCTTCGCCGAATACAACCGCGGCGACCACAACCTGCGCTGGACCGTGCGTTACGTCGACAACATGGTCGACACCCGTGGCGGTTCCTCGACCTTCGCGACCAACCAGAACGGCCGCAAGATCGACGCTTTCATCACGCACGACCTGGCCTACCGCGTGTTCCTGCCCTGGGACACGACCCTGACGGCCTCGGTCATCAACGTGCTGGACGAAGATCCGCCGTTCGCCCGTCTCGACCTCAGCTACGACCCGTTCACGGCGAACCCGCTGGGCCGGTACTACAAGCTGGGCGTCACCAAGAAGTTCTAGAGGTCTTCCCCCTCGAGAACGCTGACTGGGGCGGCTCCTACGGGAGCCGCCCTATTTTTTTGACCGCCCGCCCAAGCAATTGCCCGCGCCCGAAAGCGCAGGCAGAGTTTCGGCGTGCAGTTCAGGCCCCTCATCGCAGCCTCCTTCGCCGCCGCCGCCCCGGCGGCGGCCGAGCCCTGCAGCTTCGAAGTCACGCCGCAGTTTAGTCGGGATGTCGTCCTACCCGCGGCAGCGCGCGTTCTCGGCCATCAAAGCCAGCGCTGGGATCTGAGCGCCCCCGCGGTCTTCATCGACGGCGCGACCGTGAAAATCGTCTTCGCGATGCGCCCGGATGCTGCGCTGCTTGATCCACCGTACTTCGTGATCATCGCCGAGGCCTGCGGCCGGGGCTCCGTTCGATCCGGCCTGCAAGACTGGGACGTAGCCACAGGACTTCGCCCGGCCCCGGCTGCCGACAGTCGCACGGGATACCTGAACTAGCCGGCGGTCAGGCCGGCAACCCGGCGGCCACCCGCCGCGCATAGCAGGCGTCCCAGAAGGGTTCGCCGCCGAACCGCTCGATCAGCAGGTCGGTCAGGGCCCGGACCTTGGCCGGCATGTGCGCGGCCGGCGGCGGGCGCACCACGTAGAGCCCCAGCGGCGGGGCCGGAAAATCCAGCAGCAGCGGCAGCACCTCGCCCTTGTCGATCGACGGCCCCACCAGGAAGGTCGGCAGCATCGCCACCCCCAGCCCGGCCGCCGCCGCGGCCAGGATCGCCGGGCCGTTGTCGGCCTTGAACCGCCCCTCCGGCCGCACGGTGATCGTCCGCTTGCCGTCTTGGAAGCGCCAGACCTCCGAGCCGGCCATCACCGCCGGCAACCGCTCGAGCTCCTCGGGCCGCGTCGGGACGCCGTGCGCCTCCAGGAACGCCGGGCTGGCGATCGCCGCGGCCCGGATCGGGGCGATCTTGCGCGCCACCAGACTGGAATCCTCCAGCACCCCGATCCGGACGGCCACGTCGTAGCGCTCGCCGATCAGGTCGACGAACCGGTCGCTGTAGGAGACCTCGACCTGCAGCTTGGGGTGGCGCACGGCCAGCTCGGCCAGCACCGCCGACAGATGGGTCATACCGAACGACAGCGGCGCGGAGATGCGCAGGGATCCGACGATGTCCTCGCCGCGCTGGGCCAGGTCGTCGCGCGCCGCCTCCAGTTCGGCCAGCACCCGGTCGGCCCGCTCCTTGAACTCCAGCCCCGCCTCCGTGACCGACACCCCGCGGGTCGTGCGGCTCAGCAGCTGGGCGCCGAGCTCGGCCTCCAGCCGCGCCACCCGGCGGCTGATCATGGACTTCGACAGCCCCAGCCGCTGGCCGGCGCGGCCGAAACTCTGCGCCTCCGCCACCTCGGCGAAGGCCTGGATGTCTTCGAGGTCGAGCATCGAGCGTTCCCAATCGTGCAACAATCTAGTGCGAAATATCGGTCTACTGTTGCACCCTTCAAGGGCTCACTTCTGTCGGCGTTGAATTCACTCACGCCTTGGAGGGCGCCTTGACCAACATTCTGGTTCTTAACAGCAGCGTCAGCGGCCAAGCCTCGATCTCGCGCCTGCTGGTCGCCGACGCCGTCGCCGAGCTGACCGCCCGCGATCCCGCCGCCCAGCTGGTGTTCCGCGATCTGGCCGCCGACCCGATCCCGCATCTGCTGCCCTCGACGGTGGCCGGCGTCCGCGCCCAGCCCTCGACCCCTGCCGAGCACGAAGCCCGCGCCCTCAGCGACAAGCTGATCGCCGAGCTTCGGGCCGCCGACGTGATCGTCATCGGCGCGCCGATGTACAACTTCAGCGTCCCGACCACCCTGCGCTCGTGGTTCGACCACGTGCTGCGGGCCGGCGAGACCTTCCGCTACTCCGAAGCCGGCCCCGAGGGCCTGCTGACCGGCAAGAAGGTGATCGTCGTCGAGAGCCGCGGCGGCCTCTACAGCGAGGGCCCGGGCCAGGCGCTGGACTTCCAGGAGCCTTACCTGCGCCAGCTGCTCGGCTTCGTTGGCCTGACCGACGTGACCTTCATCCGCGCCGAAAAGATCGGCTACGGCCCCGAGGCCCGCGACCAGGCGGTGGCCGACAGCCGCGCCGAACTGGCCCGCCTCCCGGCCTGACGTCATCGGCGTTCGCGCCGAGACGGAGGAGGACCGCCCCTATCGGCCCAGATGGGCGGTCCTCCCCGTCACACCTTTCGTTGCATGAACACGCGCGCGGTCTCGTCGAGGCCGCGCGCTTCGTGTTCGGCCCGGATCTTGGCCAGGCCCGGCGTCAGGTGCTCGACTGGCTCAAAGCCCAGCCGGGCGTAGTACGGGGCGTTGAACGGCACGTCCTTGAAGGTCGACAGCGTCAGGGCCGGCCAGCCCCTCGCCCGCGCCAGCCCCGCCACCGCCTCCAGCAGGCGCCCCCCGATCCCGCGCCGCGCATGGCTGGGCGCCACGTCAATCTGCTCGACATAGGCGCAGCCCTCGAGCGGCCGGAACATCACGAAGGCGACCGCAACCTCGCCGTCGGCGGCGACCAGCAGCCCGCCCGTCCCGATCCGTTCGGCCAGGGTCCTGGCGTCCGTCGGCTCGTCCTCGGCGAGCCAGGCGCGGTCCGTGCCGAGGAAGCGGGTCGCCGAAACGCGTTCGATCTCGCGCACGCGTTCGATCTCGTCGGCGCGCGCAGGGCGGATATACATCATCTGAAGGTCCGGTCAGGAGGGATCGGCGCGCGCCGCGCAGGCGCGCTTGCAGGCGGTTCGCGAAACGTGCGCGTTCAGGCCTTCAAGGATCGTGGTCTCCAATCGGCTCGCCCAGGCGGCCCCCGCGCATTACATAGGCCAGACGAGAGGACGCCGCCATGCAGACCCCCCGCCTGATCTACTTCGCCGACCCGATGTGCTCGTGGTGCTACGGCTTCTCGCCGGTGATCGCGCAGATCCGGCGCACCTTTGGCCGCGCCCTGCCGATCCAGCTGGTGATGGGCGGCCTGCGCCCCGGCAACGACAAACCGACCACCGAGCAGGCCAAGACCGAACTGAAGATCCATTGGGAGCACGTCCACGAGGCCACCGGCCTGCCGTTCGACGACGCCGTGCTCGACCGCCCGGGCTTCCTCTACGACACCGATCCGGCCGCCCGCGCCGTCGTCCGCGTCCGGCGCGACGACGGCGAAAAGGCGGTGCTGTTCCTGGCCCGCCTGCATCACGCCTTCTACGCTGAGGGGCTGGACGTCACTCAGGCGCAGGTCCTGGCTGATCTCGCCGCCGAGTTCGGCGTCGACCGCGACGCCTTCCTCGCCGACTTCGAGACCGACGACCTCAAGCACGAGACCTGGAACGACTACGCCACAGCCCAGCGCGCCGGCGTGACCGGCTTCCCGACCCTGGTCGGCGGCCCGAACGAGGAAGGCCACTTCGGCATCGTCAACCGCGGCTATCAGCCGGCCGCCCCGGTGCTGCAGGTTCTGCACCAGTGGCTCGGAACCGAACCGGACCCGGCTACTCCAGCGTAAAGCCGACCTTCAGCAGCACCTGGTAGTGGGCGACCTTGCCGTCCTCCACGTGGCCGCGCACCTGGATCACTTCGAACCAGCGGATGTTGCGGACCGTGGCGCTGGCCTTGGTGATCGCCGTCTGGATGGCGTCTTCGACGCTCTTGGCCGACGAACCGGCCAGTTCAAGGATCTTGTAGACATTGTCGTCGGCCATGGCGGATCTCCCTTTGTCATTGAAGGGAGAACGGACCGCACCATAGCGAGGTTGCGGCCGGACGTCGCTCGCGCGGCGCCCGGCCGTCGCGGCTCAGAACTTATAGTCGATCCCGATCCTCAGCAGGTTCGCCCGCACGTCGGCCTCGGTCGTGAACGCCGCATAGCCGTTGGGCGTCACCCACGAGGCCCGCACGTCGCCGAAGTCGGTGTAGATCCACTCGCCGCGCGCCGACAGATTGTCGGTGAACGCATAGGCGCCGCCCAGGCCCGCGGCCCAGCCGGTCTTGGTGTCCTTGTCGCTGAAGCTGCCGGTGTTTCCAAGCGCCCGGTTGTCGGCGTAGCTGGCCTTCACCTCGACCTGGGAGACGGCCAGGCCCGCGGTCCCATAGATCATGTACGGCCCGCTGGCCCAGCCGATCCGCGGCCGCAGCGTCCAGACCCAGTCGGTGCTGACCTCCTGGCTCACGGCCGCGGTGATCGGCGGGTTGATGACGGACGGCAGGGTGTAGGCGTTCGTGCGGCTCTGACCGATGTCCATCCAGCCAACGTCGGTCTCCAGCCCGAACACCCAGCTGCCGGTCTGGTAATTCAGCCCGCCCTGGATGCCTCCGGTGAAACCCGTGTCGTTGTCGTCGTCGGCGATTGGCGCGTTGAGCACCGCGATGTCGCGCGGATCGATCGGCGCCGCTCCGTTGCCGCGCTCGATCTTGGTCTTGATTGAGGTGTCGCCCCAGCTGGCGCCGAGGTTGCCGCCCACATAGAAGCCGGTCCAGTCATAGTCCTGCTGGGCCAGGGCCGAGGCGGGCGCGAGCAGGCTGGCGCAGCCGGCGGCCGCCAGAACAAGTTTGAGAGACATCACTAGCCCTTCTCGTTTTCGGGTGACGGAATTCACGCTCGGTCGTCTTGACCGCCACTGGCGAAGGGTCGCCGGGATCGAGCTGGGCATCGGTGTGCATCAGCGTTCGATGGCGTGGCCGAATGGGATTTCGGCCCTGTCATTCTGGCGCCGCGCCCCCTCGCCGCACAGATCGGGTCGATGCCCGATGGCGCGCTCAGGCCCAATGCAGAAGGGGCGCGACCCGCTGTCGCCCGCCGCGCCCGTCCGCTGCCCGCAGCTCAGCCGGGGAGCTGGTCCAGAAAGCCGGTGACCGTCTTCAGCCGCCCCTCCTCGACGCGCACGTAGTCGGTGCCCTTGATGGGCGCATCGGCCGCGCCGTCCGGGCCCAGGCCCCACGAAAAGCGCACGTGCTCGCCATGGCCGTCCGGCTCGCCGATCAGGGCGAAGCGGAAGCCGGGGAAACGCTCCTGCACCCCGGCGATCAGGGCGTCGACCCCGGCGTGGCCTTCGACGGCGGCCATCGGGTCGACATAGACAGCGTCGCCGGTCCAGGTGTCGGCGATCATCGCCCGCCGGGCGGCGACGTCGGTCTCGTTCCAGGC
The DNA here is from genome assembly GCF_026411515.1 of Phenylobacterium sp. 58.2.17. Classification (NCBI taxonomy): domain Bacteria; kingdom Pseudomonadati; phylum Pseudomonadota; class Alphaproteobacteria; order Caulobacterales; family Caulobacteraceae; genus Phenylobacterium; species Phenylobacterium sp. 58.2.17. The sequence goes on from NZ_JAPMTQ010000042.1 coordinate 11,922, forward strand.
GGCGATGTAGATTTCAGCGATGTCTGCGGCGGTGGTCATGGGTCAGCTCCTTGTTGACGCCCCCACCTTGCCGGCCGCCCGACGGTCGCGCGATTACCCGTCAGGTAACGCAGCGCGCGCCTTGCGAAACCGACCGTCCAACGCCTAGCGTCGCGGCAAAGGGAGACGCCGGGCATGGAAAGCCACATCCGCACTATCGAGTATCACCGCGACGAGGCGCTGCACGACGGGGCGCTGGTGCTGCCTGACGGCGCCCGCGAGCCCCTGCCGGGCGTGCTGGTGTTCCACGGCTGGGAAGGCCGTTCCGAGGGCCAGGAGCAGTTCGCCCACCGCCTCGCCGGCCTCGGCTACGGCGCCTTCTGCGTCGACCTGTACGGCAAGGGCCAGCGCGGTTCGACCCCGGCCGAGTGCGAGGCGCTGATGACGCCGCTGGTCCAGGACCGAGCCGAGCTGCGCCGGCGGTTGCTGCATGTGATCGAGGTGGTCGCCGCCTTGCCCGAGCTTCGCGCCGACCGGCTGGCGGCGATCGGCTTCTGCTTCGGCGGGCTCTGCGTGCTCGACCTCGCCCGCGCCGGCGCCCCGCTGAAAGGCGTGGCCAGCTTCCACGGCCTGTTCACCCCGCCCGGCCTGCCGACCGTCAGCCCGATGGAGGTCAAGGTCGCAGCCTATCATGGCTGGGACGATCCGATGGTCCCGCCGGCCGACGTCGTCGCCCTGGGCCAGGAGCTGACCGCCGCCCGCGCCGACTGGCAGATCCATGCCTTCGGCGGCGCCAAGCACGCGTTCATGAACCCCGGCGCGAACATGCCGGACATGGGCATCGAGTATCACGAGGCCACCGCGCATCGGGCTTGGACCGCCATGGCCGGCTTCCTCGGCGAAGTGCTGGCCTGATGATCAAGCTGACCTTCGCCCTCGTCCGCCGCCCGGAACTGACCCGCGAGCAGTTCCAGGACTATTGGCTCAACACCCACGCCCCGCTGGTGGCCAGTGTCCGCGACGCCTTGCGAATCCGGCGCTACGTGCAGTTGCACAGCCTGCCGCTGGAGGCTTCGGCCGCCCTGCGCGACGTCCGGGGCGGGCCGGAAGGCTTCGACGGCGTCGCCCAGCTCTGGTGGGACAGTTTCGAGGACATGGCGAGCGCCGAGCCGCACGCCGCCCGGGAGGCCGGAGCGTTGCTGCTGGAGGACGAAAAGCGGTTCGTCGACCTCTCGCGTTCGCCGCTTTGGTGGGGCCACGAGCACGTCATCTTCTGAGGCGGCGCAAAGAAAAGGGGGGGTGCGGCCCACACCCGAACCCCCCAACAAGCCAGTCCCCACACCCGGACCACCTCCCCAACAACAGCGCCCCGACGAAACCAATGCCCCAATAACAACGAACCA
>NZ_JAPMTQ010000042.1:13313-35167 GCF_026411515.1 Phenylobacterium sp. 58.2.17
GTACGATAAAATACACCCGCCCCGATCAAAACGCACTAACCCGCGGGTGCGGGGGTTTGGGGGGCCCACGAGAAGTTATTTTTGTGGGGGGGGGAATATATTGGGGCGGGGCCGCCAACGCCCGGACCCCCCCTTCTAGCCTGTCCCCACAGGCGGACCTCGTCGCCATCGTCGGCGCCGCGTCGAAACGATGGCGCCTTTATGACGGACGCAGTGAGTCCATCCAATTAACATTCTTGTCGCAGTTGTTCCGCAGGCGGAACTGCCACCACAAAATGCGGAAGCGTGGCGCCGAGAACACCCTACCTGGGGTCGAATCCGACCTGATTACGCCGCCCGGTCGCGAGCCTTGCCGCGCAGCCCGAAGCCGCCCTCGCCATGGCCGCCGAGGCTGGAGAACCGCGCCTCCTCGGCCTTGTGGAAGAACTGGGAGGCGACCAGCCAGGCCTTCACCGGCCGCAGCGTACCCAGGCAGCCGATGATCAGCGCCGGGAACACCGTCACCATGTGGACCCACATCGGCGGGTGATAGGCCACCTCGACCCAGGTGAAGACCGCGATGACGATCATCCCGATGGCGGTCATGACGAAGAAGGCCGGGCCGTCCGCGGGATCGGCGAACGAGAAATCCAGCCCGCAGGCCTCGCAGCTCGGGGCCATCTTCAGGAAGCCGCTGAACAGCTTGCCCTTGCCGCAGCGGGGGCACCGGCAGGTCAGGCCCGAGATGATCGGCAGCGGCGGGTCATAGGTTTGGTTGGCGTCGGCCATATCCAGGTCCCTGCATACAATCGTTGCATTGATGCCTACAATTGTATATCAATGTATGGATTTCGGAGCGAGATAGCAAGCATGCCTGCGACCCTCTGGCTGCGGCGCGTCGACCGCGGCGGCGGCCCGATCTACCTGGCCATCCTGCGCGCGCTGGAAGCTGCGATCGCCGACGGCGAGCTGCAGGCCGGCGAGCAACTGCCGCCCCAGCGGGCTGTGGCCGCCGCGCTCGGCGTCGACTTCACCACCGTCACCCGCGCCTACGCCGCCGCCCGCGCCCGCGGGCTGGTCGAGGGCGCAGTCGGCCGCGGCACCTACGTCGCCGGCCGCGCGGCCGAGGACGAAGCCGGCCTCGTCGACCTGTCGATGAATCTGCCGCCGCCACCCAAAGGACTCAACCTCGGTAAACTCCTGAAGGAGACCGCCGGCGCGGTGCTCGACCGCACCGACCCGCAGGCGCTGATGGCCTATCACCCGCCCGGCGGCTCGCTGGCCCAGCGGGCGGCCGGCGCCGTCTGGCTTGCGCCAGGGCAAGACGAGGTGTCGCCGGATCGCGTGGTGGTCACTCCCGGCGCCCAAGCAGCGCTGGCCGCCATCCTCGCCATGCTCGCCAGCCGCGGCGACGCGGTCATCGTCGAGCCGCTGACCTTCCCTGGCGTCCGGTCGGTCGCCGCCCTGCTGGGCCTGCGCCTGGTCGCCTGCCCGGTCGACGACGAGGGCTTCGATCCGGAGTCGCTGGCCCGCCTCTGCGCCGAGCACGCGCCGCGGGCGATCTACTGCATTCCCACCCACCAGAACCCAACCGCCGCCACCATGGGCGAGGGCCGACGCCGCGAAGTCGCCGCCGTCGCCCGCGCCGCCAAGGTTCCGATAATCGAGGACGACGCTTACGGCCGGTTGCCGTCCACGCCCCTGCCCGCCATCGCCGCCTTCGCCCCGGAACTGGTCTGGCGCCTGGCCACCACCGCCAAAGCGCTCTCGCCCGGCCTGCGCATCGCCTATGTCGCTGCGCCCGACCTCGCCGCCGCCCAGCGCCTGGCCGAGGCCCTGCGCGCCACCACCCTGATGCCGGCCCCGCTCGGCGCGGCCATCGTCACCGCCTGGATCCGCGAGGGAACCGCCGACAAGGTGCTGGCCTCCGTCCGCGCCGAGGCGGTCGAGCGCCAGGCCCTGGCCCGCCAGATCCTGCCCGCCGCCAAGGGCTCGCCCGAGGCCATTCACATCTGGCTGGACACGCCGGACCACTGGCCGGGCGAGCGGCTGCGCGACACCGCCCAGAGCCGCGGCCTCTCGCTGGTCACCGCCGACGCCTTCGCGACCACGCCGGGCGCCCGCGCGGGTCTGCGCATCTCGCTGGGCGGTCCGGCCCGGCAGTCCGTGCTCACCCAGGCCCTGCGCGGCGTCGCCGCGATCCTCAGCGGCGAACCGACCGGTCGAATGGTGGTGTAGGCGACGCTAGGCCGGGAACGTCAGATAGCCGCGCTCAACCATCCGGCGCATGGCCTCGTAGGCCTCGGTCAGCTCCTCATAGGCGCTGCGCAGCGCGGCGAGCCGCTCGGTCTCCTGCGCGGTGAGCGGACGCGGGGTCTCGCTCAGCGCCAGCGCCTGGGCCACCCACTGACTGCGCGCCAGCGCCGCGGCGACCGCCAGTTTCTGGAACTTGGCCGCGTCGGCCTGGCCGAGCATCTGGCCGATCACCTCGCGGTTCGAGGCATAGGCGGTGTAGTCGATCTGCTCGATATGCCCCCGCAGCCGCTTCTGGGCCTGCGGGTCGAGCGAGCCGTCGGGCTCGAAATGGTCGTGGGACCGCCGCACGCTGGACGTCCGGGTCACCGACATGCCGACCTCCCAGGTCGCAAGACCCCCGTCGCGCAAGGGCTCGCCCATCCTGCCGGCGGGCAGCTTAAGGGGGCGTTGACGGGCCCCTCTCCACGGGAAACCCCCGATAGGCGCTCTGGAATCCCCAGGCGAAGCTGGCGCCCATCGGAGGACGCCGTGACCCAAGCCCTGCCATCCTGGACCGACGGCCCCGCGCGCCGCGCCATTCTCGACTTCGTGGCCGCGACGACCAAGGAGGGGGGCGACGACTTCGTGCCCGCGCCCGAACGGATCGCCGTCTTCGACAACGACGGCACCCTCTGGTGCGAGCAGCCGCTGCAGGTGCAGGTGCTGTTCGCCTTCGATCGCGCCGCCGCCATGGCTGCAGCCGATCCGACGCTGGCCCAGCGCCCGCCGTTCAAGGCCTTCCTGGACCACGACAAGGCCGCCATCCTCGCGCTCGGCAAACAGGGGATCTTCGAGTTCGCCTTCGCCGTGCACGCCGGGATGAGCGTCGAGGCCTTCCAGGACGAGGTGCGCCAGTGGCTGGCCGCCGCCCGCCACCCCAAGCTGGATCGCCCCTACCCGCAGGTCGTCTACCAGCCGCAGCTGGAACTGCTGGCCTATCTGCGCGCCCACGGCTTCAAGACCTTCATCGTCTCCGGCGGCGGCATCGACTTCATGCGCGCCTTCGCCGAGCCCGTGTACGGCGTGCCGCCCGAGCAGGTGATCGGCTCCAGCGTGAAGACCGAACTGCAGGAGACCGGCGGCCGCCTCGCGCTGATGAAGCTGGCGCAGCTCGACACCTTCGACGACCGCGCCGTGAAGCCGGCCAATATCGGTCTGCACATCGGCCGCCGCCCGATCCTGGCGTTCGGCAACTCCGACGGCGACCAGGCGATGCTTCGTTACACCCTGGACGGCCCCGGCCGGCGCCTGGCCTTGCTGGTGCATCACGACGACAATGAGCGTGAAACCGCCTACGACCGTGACTTCAAGCTCAGCCCCCTGACCGAGACCCTCGACCGGGCCGCCGAGTTCGGCATCCAGGTGGTCAGCGTCAAGCGCGACTGGGCCCAGGTCTTCCCGCCCGCCAGCTAGGACGGTTGGCAATCGCGCCCAGGAAGGCTAATCGGGCGCCATGAGCGACACCCGCCCGACCACGCCCCCCGACCGGCTCTCCGTGAACCCGGCCAGCCCCTATCACGACGCCGAAGCGCTGGAGCGCGGCGTCGGCGTCCGCTTCAAGGGCGTCGAGAAGACCAATGTCGACGAATACTGCGTCAGCGAAGGCTGGGTGCGGCTCAGCGTCGGCAAGACCGTCGACCGCAAGGGCAACGCCATGACCGTCAAGCTGCAGGGCGAAGTCGAGCCCTACTTCCAGGACCTGGCCGAGTAAGTCCTGACGTCAGGTCGGTGAACGGGTTCCAGGCCACTTCCCAGAGGTGGCCGTCCGGATCGGCTAAATAGCTTGAGTACCCGCCCCAGAAGACGTCGCGCGGCGTCTTCACCGGCCGCGCGCCGACCGCGAGCGCATGCGCGAACACCGCGTCGACCTCGGCCTTCGAGCCGACATTGTGCGCCAGGCAAAAGCCGCTGAACCCGGCCCCGTCGTCAGCCACCGTCGCGTCCTCCGCCAGTTTGTCGCGCGGGTAGATCGACAGCCACGTCCCTTCCAGGGCGAACATCGCGAAATCCTCGCCCTCCTGCGGGTTGTGGACCGGAAACCCCAGGCCGTCGCGATAGAAGGCCAGCGAGGCGGCGAAGTCGCGCACGCCCAGGCCGATCATGCTGATCTTCGCTTTCACGTCGGGCTCCCTTCAGGATCGCGGTATGTTCACTATTTGTTCACCTTCAGTCAACCGCCTAATGCGGCCCTGACAGGCAGTGCAGGTCGCCTGGGACATAGCCCCCGGACGTCGGCTTGGCCTTGGCGGCCTGCTGGTCGCGGACCGCGCGCTTGCGCCCTGCCTGGCCGAAGACCTCCTGCAGCCAAAGCACCCACCCGAAGGGAACATCCTTATGGAGCCTGTGCAGCTCTTCCATTGTCCTGATCCGCTCTGACCGCTTCTGTACAAGGAGAAGATCGGCCGAACGGGGCTTGGTGACAAACGCGTCCTCCTGCTCTAGACATTAGGATTACTTATGTCTGACATCCTCGCCGCCATCCCGCTCAGCGCCATTCGCGTGTTCGAGGCCGCCGCCCGGCTGCGCAGCTTCACGCGCGCCGCCCAGGAGCTGGGGATCACCCAGGCGGCGGTCAGCTGGCAGGTGAAGGCGCTGGAGAAACGGCTCGACCAGCCGCTGTTCCTGCGGCTGCCGCGCGAGGTGACGCTCACCGCCGCGGGCGAGCGGCTGGCGCGCGCCGCCAGCGAGGCGGTCGGCGTGCTGCGCACGGCGCTGATGGACATCACCGAGACCGGCGAAGGCGTACTCTCGATCACCTCGCTGGCCACCGCCGCCAACCAATGGCTGGCGCCGCGGATCGGCGCGTTCCAGCTCAAGCACCCGTCGATCGCCGTGCGGCTCGACACCTCGACGCGGCTGGTCGACTTGGCGCACGAAAACTTCGACGTCGCCGTGCGGTCAGGTGAAGGCGACTGGCCGGGCATCGAGAGCCACTACCTGTTCCCGCACATCCATGCGCCGCTCTGCACCCCGGCCATGCGCGAGCGGCTGGGCGGTCTGGCCCGCCCCGAGGACCTGCTGGAGGCCCCGCTGATCGGCTCGCCCCAGGAGTGGGCGATCTGGTTCGCCGCGGTCGGCGTCGGACGCCAAGACGCCGCCGACATCCGCACGCCGCGCATCATCGGCGACAGCCAGACCGTAGAGGTCGCTTCGGCGCTCGGCGAACAGGGCGTGGCGCTGGCCTGCCCGTTCTTCTTCAATGCGGACATGGAGGCGGGACGCCTGGTCATGCCGTTCAAGACCGTCGCCCACTACGGCGGCGCCTACTGGCTGGCCTATCGCGCCGACCGCGCCCGCGCGCCGAAGATCCGGGCGTTCCGGGAGTGGATCCTCGACTGCGTCGCGCAGGACCCCGTCCTGCGCGGCTATCCGCGGCGCGAGCCCTAGGAGGCCACGCAGGTCGACAGGTTGACCGGCCCGGTGGCCAGCCGCTTCCACTCGCCGCCCACCTTCTGGAACTCGGCCGTCGCCGAGGTCGGGCGATACTCCGAGCGCGCAACGTCCCAGGCCTCCCAGCCGATGGCCGCGCCGATCTTGGCCGTCATGCCGCGGGCCGCCTCATCGGGACTGACCTCGCGCAGGCCCTTGCAGGCCACCTCGAACGCCCGGCACTGCTCGCCCTCGGGCTTGCCCTTGCACTGCGGGTCGTTGGCCTTCAGCTCGGCGTGCCAGCTGCGGATGGCGACATCCAGGCCGGCGTTCGGGTCGCCGCCCTGCGCCCCCGCCGTCTTCTCGCCGCAGGCCGCCAGTCCCAGCGCCGCCGCCGCGAGGATCGCCATGGAAAATGCTTTCACCGTCTACTCCGTCCGACACGCGCCCGAAAAACGCCGGGCGCAAGGGCGGAACGCTTAACAGCGCGAACATGGCGAGCGCGTGACGGCCAGAGCATTTTCCGCCGAAGCAGCTGCTGGCTCGGCGAAGAAAATGCTTCAAGTTCAAAGGGTGCTGAGCAAATTCCGACCCATTCAGATCGGAATTCAACCCAGGTCAGCATCGGCGCTGTCGTCTCGCCGACCGCGGACGGCGCCCAATCAGCAGTCAACGCACGCCTGTCAGCATCGCAGCCGCAATAAACTTTCGTGACAGAGTTGAATCGAGTGGAAAGTCGCGCCGATTTCTCGCACAAGCCGGCGCGAGGGGCGGATTCTTGATGGTTACCCGGCCAAGGTACAGCAAGGGTTCTAAGATGAAAGTGTTGGCAACGACCGTCTTTCTTGTCGCGATCGCCTCGGCCTCGGCGGCCGAGACGCCGACCTTTGCCGATCGCACCCCGCCGACGGGGCCGCAGGCCGGCGCGATGGTCGCCCTGATCAGCGGCCCGGACTTCACCGTCGTGACCCCGCGCGGCGATCCGTGGAGCGCCCGCGCCTTGCCCCGTGCCTCCGAGACGACACCACGTTCGTGACCGAGCTTTAACCCATTCAGCCTGCGTTCAGCGTGACCTTGCGACCGTGCCGTCTGAGACCGGCCTCCCCATATTCGGACGGGGCCGGAAGGAGGCGAGCATGAAAAAGCTCCTGACAACGACGATCGCAGCGGTCACGGCGGCCGGCGCCATCGCCGCGAGCGCCGGTTCGGCGCAGGCCGAGCCCTACCGCTACCATCGCGACCACGACAACAACGACGCGGCGGCGGCCGCCATCGTCGGCGGCGTGCTGGGCCTGGCGCTCGGCGCAGCCATCGCCGGGTCGAGCAAGAACCGCGGTTACGACAACGGCTATTACGGCGACGGCTACTACAACGGCGGCAGCTACTACCGCGGCGGGTCGCGCGGCTACGGCGACGGCTATTACGGCCGCGGCTACAGCCATGCGCGGCCTTACGCGTATGGCTACGGCTACGCCCCGCGCACCTGCGTCAGCCGCGATCGGGTCTACGATCCGTACATCGGCCGACGCGTGACCATCGAGCGGCGCTACGCCTGCTAGAGCATTCTCAAGGAGCGTAGCGCAGGATCCGGCCCATCGGATTTTGCTCTAGCGGTCGGCGCGGCGCCCCGAAGCGCCGCGGGCGACCAGCACCGCCGCCAGGCCGGCCGCCCCCAGGCCCAGCGCCAGCCCCAGCGAGCGGCGCCGGCGCGGGCCGACGGTGATGCGGTGGATGTGCGCGCCCTCCACCGCCCACCAGGCGCCGGAGGCCTTGTCGAAGCCGTGCCGGGCGTACCGTCCGGTCCACTCGCGGGCGAGGTCCGCGGCCTCGGCCGCGGTTCGTCCCGTGGCGATGAAACCGCTGTCGGGGGTTGTGCGTTTGGGGTCGTCGTCCAGCCGCCAGGTCTCGCGCAGGACATTGAACACGCGGCCAAGTGGCGCATGTGTGGAGATCGTGGGGCGACGGCGTAGAAAGCGCTCGATAGACTCGGCCATGCGCCGGTTCGGCTCCCTGTTCGTGGATCGGTGATTCTCCGGTCCGATAGTTCTGGAAATTGGCGCCTGTTGGGCGCTTGGATAGTGTTGATGCGTGAATTTGTTGAACTCCGGGGCGCTTCGGGCGCCGCCTACCGCTTCCGGGCCTGGCCGGAGAGCGATCATCACACGCCGACGGCGGGCAACTTCGCCGTCCTGGCGTTTGAAGGTCCGGACGTGACCATCCTCGGCCTCGGCGTCTGCAGCGACCTGTCGCGCGCCAAGCAACTGGCCCAGGCGACCCTCGCCGACGCCCCGGGGCAACTGTTCACGCGCCTGAACGTCTCGCGCGCCGTCCGCGACGCCGAACACGAAGACCTGGCCGCCGCCCAGCCTGCGGCCAGGACCCTGCATCAGGAAAGCTGATCCGCAGCGCCTCGCGCCGCCGCACCGCCGCGGCCCGATCGCGTCCTAAGGCCCCTCGCCTTCGCGAGGGGTTCGCCGCGCTGGGTTTCAGCCGCCGGTCTCGTCCACCACGATGGTGACGGTCTTGCCGCGCGACAGCGGCTCCCATCCGGCCTCCAACGCCGAGGCGATGGCGGTCGCGACGAGCGGCCGCGCAATCTGCGAGGCCTGCAGCTGCGGCGCCCCGAACCGGGGCTGCGGCCCCGGCGGGAACTCCAGCACCGCCTCGCGCTTGCCCTCCTGGTGGCGCACGGCGATCGCCATGCCGCGCCACTTGGCCGTGTCGCTGGACCATTGCGGACGGCGGTGGAGCCACCAGACATAGGGCTCCCCGTCGACCTCGATTTCGAACTCGTCGCTGTGCTTGGTGCGCGCCATGGCAGGCAGTTACCCCGACCAGCGCCCGCAAGCTACCCCACGGCCGCCACCGCATAGGCCGCACCGGGCCGCGGATCGACCAGGGTCTCCAGCAGCGCCTGGCGCTGCTGCGCCGTGACGCCCTCCATCGAGCGGGCCTGCCAGGCGCCGTAAGCGGCCGCGTCCGCCCAGCGCCCGATCACCAGGTACTCGCCCGTATTCTCCAGTCCCCGCACCAGTTCGGCCTCGACGAAGCCTTCGATCGCCCGCGGCCGGGTCAGCATCCCGCAGGCGGCGAAGGCGGCCTCGAACTCGGCCTCCCGCCCCGGCTTGACCGTGAAGCGGATGACGCTGCGCACCGCCCCGCTCACAGGGCGCTCTTGGCCAGCGCGCCGCCGCGCATGATCAGGTCGATCCGTTCGCCCTGGCCGCACAGCACGTTAAGGTCGGCGAGCGGGTCGCCGTCGACCAGCAGCAGGTCGGCGAACGCCCCTGGCGCCAGCTCGCCAAGCTGGCCCTGGCGCTGCAGCAGCTCGGCGTTGACCAGGGTGGCCGAGCGCAGCACGTCGGCGTTGCTCTGCACCTGGGCGCGCAGCAGCAGCTCCTTGGACTGGGCCGGATGGGTCTCGCCCAGCAGATCGGTGCCGAACCCGACCTTCACCCCGGCGTCCAGCGCGATCTGCACCGCCCCGACCCCGGCGTGCAGCACCTCGCCCAGCTTGCGCAGGCTCTCGCTCGGGAAGCGCAGTTGCTTGCCGGTCTCGGCGATCTGGTCGTAGGTCACCAGGGTCGGCACCAGGAAGCAGCCGGCCGCCGCCATCGCCCGCGCCGAACCGGCATCGATCAGGTTGCCGTGCTCGATGGAGCGCACCCCGGCCCGCACCGCCCGCTCGATGGCCTCGGGGATGTAGGCGTGGGCGAAGGCGTAGGTGCGACGCGCCCGCGCCTCCTCGACCGCCGCGCGGATCTCTTCTTCGGTGTACTGCACCATGTCGATCGGGTCGGAGGGCGTAGCCACCCCGCCGCCGGCCATCACCTTGATCTGATGGGCCCCGGACTTCAGCTCCTCGCGCGCGGCCTTGCGCACCGCGTCGGCGCCGTCCGCCACGTGGCTGAAATAGGACGAGCGGATCGAGCAGGCGCAGAGCTGCGGGCTCTCCTGCGGCAGATCGCTGTCGCCGTGGCCGCCCGTTTGGCTCAGCACCCGCCCGGAGCGGAACACCCGCGGGCCCTTCACCAGCCCGCGGTCCAGGGCGTTGGCGATGCCCGGGTCCAGCCCGCCAGCGTCGCGCACCGTGGTGAAGCCCCGCGCCAGCATGCCTTCGAGGATGAACTTGGTCTCGATCGCCCGCCACGAGGTCTGCCGCCGCGCCAGAGCCGCGAAGTCCATGGTGGTCAGGGCCGCGTGGACGTGGGCGTCGATCAGGCCCGGCATCAGGGTGCGGCCGCCGGCGTCGATCACCTGCACGCCCTCGCCGGCGGCGATCTCCCGGCCGCCCTCGGCCACCTCGACGATCTTGTCGCCCTCGGTGCGCAGCGAGGCGCCGCCCCGCAGCACCCCGGCCTCCAGGTCGAGCAGCCGCGCGTTGACGATCAGAAAGCCAGCCATGCCAGGTCCTTTATTCAGCGGTCGCGGCGGACGGCGCCGCCGAGGGGGGAAATCCGAAGTGGTCGGTGAAAGCGCGGCTGAAGCTCGACGGGCTCGCATAGCCGGCCGCCTGCGCCACCTCGCCCAGCCGCATGGTCCCGTCCAGGATCAGCCGCCGGGCCCAGTCCATCCGCTGGCGCTTGGAATAGTCGTGCGGCGTGCAGCCGAACACCTGCCGGAACCCTTCCGACAGCCGGTTGCGGTTCAGGCCGATGCGCGCGGCCAGCGCCTCCACCGACGGCGGGGCGGCCAGCTCGCGCATGTAGATCATCGCCGCGGTCTCGATCAGCAGCTGCTCGCGCGGCGACAGCTCGGCCTGCCCGCTGGCGCCGGCGCCTAAAGCCGGCGCCCGTCCGAGGCTGGCGGTCAGTTCGCAGACCAGCTCGGTCATCTTGGTGGCCAGGTAGGTCTGGCGCAGCTTGCCGGAAAAGCCGCTCGCGAACACCTCGTCCAGCGCCAGCCACAGGCGCGGCGGCAGCGGCAGGCTCATGCAGAACGGCTGGCTGGTCTCGCCGCGGAAGAACGCCGCCAGCGGCGCGGGCAGCGCCTCGACCTCCAGCCCGAACTTGTCGACCAGCAGGTCAGGCGCCACCCAGGCGCCGATGTACTTGACGTCCAGGCCCGCGTCGTAGCGGCGCACCTGCCGCGTCTCCTTCGGAAACGTGGTCAGACAGACCCGCGCCCCGGCGTGCAGGTAGCGTCCGTGGCCCGCCAGGGTCTGGCGCACCGCCCCCGCCTGCACGAACTGCAGCCCGATCGAGTTGCGCACCACCGTATGGTCGGCGGTCGGCTCCGCGGTCTTCCAGGCGTTGAGCGAGCAGAACAGCCCCTCCTCGACCGGCACGAACTCGAGCTTTTCGACGTGGGCGACGCGCTCGGGCGGGTAGAGCTGGCGCAGGATCTCCAGGCCCGACTGGCGCTGGGCCATGGCCGTCAGCTCGGCTTGGTCGATCCACGTCGTCATTGCGACACCGTGGCCAGCCGCCCGCTCGCGCGCAAGCATGCGATCGCCGCCGTTGCGGATCGGCCATCGCTTCGTGCGTAAATGCAAAGCCCAGAGCATTTTCCGCCGAAGTGGCTACCGGTTCGGCGAAGAAAATGCTCTAAATTCAAAGAGTCATGAGCAATTTCCGATCCAATTAGATCGGAAATTGCTCTAGGGCGCGCTCAGGGCGTCGCGGACCACGGTCTGGAAGTCGAACACCGACATCTGCTGGCCGGCGATGCGCTGCGGCTTGCCCATGCAGACCTGCTGCATCAGCTCGTACCGCTCGTCGCCCGGAGCCACGTCCTGCCACTCGCCCGGCGTCTCCACCGCGCGCAGGGTCTCCCCGTCCGGCGAGACGAAGCGGCGGGCGAGATCGCGGGTCCGGCGCATGGCGCAGGAGAACTCGCGGAACGTCGCCACCATGCTCGCCCCGTCCATCGGGTGGGCGACGATCTGGTAGACCCAGGCCTGGGCCATGGCCCCTTCGCGCCGGACGCTGCCGACATCGTAGACCAGGGCGCTCTGCCCCTTCTTGAAGCTGACGGCTTCGAACGGCGCGGCGTGCGCACCGCTCGCCAGCAGCGCCAGACCCACGGCGGCGACCGCCGCCTTGCGATAGCTCATCCCACAGCCCTCCGAGCGAGCGTGGCCCATGTGCGCCCGGCAGCACCGTTCGCGACTGGGACAGTTAACGTTCCACGCCCGCCCCCGGTTCAGGATCGGCGCCACCTTCGTCAGGCCGATACTCTCAGCCACGGCCAGGGTTTGGGGGCCAAGCCCCCAAGGGTTTCGCCCGAGTGAACCTTGCTGGCCCGGACCTAGGGTGAGCCGCACGGGACAGGCCCGCGCCGCAGGCCGCCGCCATCACGGAGAGCCTCGATGTCCGCTGAGAACCACCTGCAACCGGCGGCGCTCGCGATCCCCAAGGAAGGTTATTTCGAGCGCGTGGATGGCCCCTACGGCCCGGCTTTCCCGAAGACGCCTGCCAACTATGGATTTTCACTGCTGGCCAAGATCATCCCCGGCCGCGAGGACGTGATCCGCGCCCACGGCAAGACCATCGAGGCGGCGATCCGCGACAACCCTACGCTGCTCGCACCGCTGAAGCTGCACTTCCTGCGCTGGCTGCTGTTCCCGATCGGGGACGACACCTACTTCATGTATCAGGGCATCTTCGACACCGATTTCGACAAGTACACCGAGGACGCGGTCGAGCTGTTCAAGCTGTCCGGCGTCGACACGGTGTTCGAGAATCTCCAGGACTTCCCCCCGGACTGGAAGACCAATCCAGCCGCCTTCGTCCGCTACGCCCGCGAGCACCAGATCCCCAGCTTCCTGGAGTACGGCGAGTATCCCTATGTAAGCGGCGACGAAATCAAGAAGGCGCTGCGCCTCAAGGCCTCGCTCAGCGACGCCCTGGATCAGCTGCAGTAGCTGTCATGAGCGACCCTGCCCGCACCTACAACCAGGCCCACCAGCCGCGGCCCTACACGCCCGGCCGCCGGCGGGTCAGCGTCTACCTCTCCTGGAGCTATCCCGCCGAGGCCAATCGCCCGACCATCGAGATGGACAACCGCTTCTCGACCATGACCGAGGTGCGCCGTGTGACCTGGCCGGCCTACGAGGTCCCGCGGTTCGCCGACCCGATGCAGTTCCAGCAGGGCATCGGCGGCGCGCTGGAGCTGTTCTTCTGGGCCTGGGTCCCGTTCCAGACCCTGGTCGGCGAGGTCACCGGCCATCCGGTCCCGGTCTTCCAGCGGGTCGACCAGGCCGGCTTCGCCCTGCCGCTGGATGAGCGGGTGCTGGACGACTGCGACACGCTGTTCCTGTTCGGGCTCGACCACAACATCACCGGCCAGACGCCGTCGCCGGCCGAGATCGAGGCGGTCCGCGCCTGGCTGGGACGCGAGGGCACGCGGCTGGTCATCGGGCCCCACCATGACGTCGGCGCCACCGACGACCTCGAGCAAAGGGCGATGGAGTACGCCCACCATGGCGATGCTCTGGTCCCGCGCCAGCAGCGCTTCGGCCAGTACGCCCTGGCGCTGCTGCACGGCCTGGGCGTCCCGGTCCAGAACCGCTGGGCGCTGCGACCGGCCGTCCGCCCCGGCACGCGCGACAAGATCGCCCCGTTCACGGCGTTCCGCGACGTCGACGCCGCCGGCCTGCTGACCGGGGTGGAAAGTCTGAACTTCCACATGCACCTGCCGCACTACGCCCTGACCCGCGACGACGGGACCGCGCGGGTCCTCGCCACCCAGCCGATCGACCTCGCCCACCCGCACCCGATGACCCAGGCCGGCGAGATGGAGTTCAACACCCTGGTCTGGGCGCCGCCAGCCGGCGATCGGGCCGGCGACATCGTGGTCTGCGACTCCACCGTGTTCAGCACGCTGTTCGGCGGCGACGCGAGCCTGGAGCGCTTCTGGAAAAACCTCGTCACGGCGTGAGGCGGCGGATGGCGGACGACCCGAACGCGGCAAACCTGGACCTGGACGACATCCAGAGCGGGGTGCTGCGGCCCCGGCCGTCGCCCTATGCGGCGACCTACATCCTGCTGCGGATCGATGCGCGCGGCGACGGGCGCGAGCTGCTGCGCCGCCTCGCCGACGTGGTGACCTCCGCCGCGGCGCCCGACCGGCCGGGGCGCGACACCTGGGTCAGCGTCGCCCTGACCTTCGAGGGGCTGCAGGCTCTGGGCGTCCCGCAGGCCTCTCTGGACAGCTTCGCCTGGGAATTCCGCAAGGGCATGAGCGCCCGGGCGAGCGCCCTCGGCGACGTCGGCGCCAGCGCGCCCGCGCACTGGGAGGCGCCGTTCGGCGGCCCCGGCGTCCACGTGATCGTGGTTGGCGTCGCCCCCGACTCCGCCTCGTTGGAAGGCGCGATCGAGCGCGCCCGCGCCGCCTTCGCCGACTTGGCCGGGATCGTTCCGATCTGGCGCCAGGACTGCCACGCCCCGCCCGACGAGAAGGAACCCTTCGGCTTCAAGGACGGTATCAGCCATCCGGCGATCGAGGGCAGCGGCATACCCGGCTCCAACCCGCTGGAGGCCCCGCTCAAGGCCGGCGAACTGGTGCTCGGCTACCCCGACGAGATGGGCGGTCTGCCGCCCGCGCCGCAGCCGGAGGTCCTGGGCCTGAACGGCAGCTACGTGGTGTTCCGCAAGCTGCACCAGGATGTCGCCGCCTTCCGCCGCTACCTGCGCGACAACGCAAAGGGGGCCGACGACGAGGAGCTGCTGGCCGCCAAGATGATGGGCCGCTGGCGCAGCGGCGCGCCGCTGGCGCTCTGCCCGCTGCACGACGACCTGGCCCTGGGCGCCGACCCTGCGCGCAACAACGCCTTCCTGTTCAAGGCCGACGACGCCACCGGCTACAAGACCCCGCCTGGCTCGCACGTCCGCCGCTGCAACCCGCGCGACGCCGAGGTGGCCGGGGTCGTGCGCCTGCACCGGATGATCCGCCGCGGCACGGTCTACGGCCCGCCGCTGCCGGCCGGGACGCTGGAGGACGACGGCGCCGACCGCGGCCTGATGTTCGCCTTCGTCGGCGCGCACCTGAAGCGCCAGTTCGAGTTCGTGCAGTCCGAGTGGGTGAACGGCGGCGAGTTCCTGGGCCTGCAGGACGCCATCGACCCGGTGACCGGATCGGCGGACGGGACCGGCTCCTACACGATCCCGCGCCGGCCGCTGCCGCGCAAGGTCCACGGCCTGGCCCGTTTCGTCACCACACGCGGCGGCGCGTACGGCTTCATGCCTGGACTGCGCGCCCTGCGCTGGCTGGCCGACCTGCCCGACGCGCCGTCATGAGCCTGCTGGCCAGCGAGGTGCTGGTGGTCGGAGCCGGACCGGCCGGGACCCTGGCGGCCCTGCGCGCCGGCGACCTCGGCGCGCGCACCACCCTGGTGACCAAGGGCGCATTCGGCGGCATGGCGGCCAATGACGGGCCGGTGCCGGTGCGCACCCTGGCCCACGCCGCGCGGCTGATGCGCGAGGCCCGTCAGCTGCCGCAATACGGCGTCGAGGTCGGCGTCCCGCGGCTCGACTATCCGCGCCTGCTGGCCCGGGTCGACGAGGTGGTCGCCCGCGTCGGCGAGCGCGCCGCCCTGCTCGCCCAGGTCAAGGCCGCCGGGGTCGTCCTCCACGCGGGCGTCGGGGCCGTCCGCTTCCTTGATCCCCACGCCTTGGAAGCCGCCGACGGCCGCCGATTCCAGGCCGACAAGGTGATCCTCTGCACCGGCGGGATCAGCCGCCGCCTGCCGATCCCCGGCTTCGAGCTGACCTGCACCCACAGCGACGCCTGGTCGCTGACCGCGGTCCCCGAGAGCCTGATCGTCGTCGGGGCCGGCGCGACCGGCGCCCAGGTCGCCTCGGTGTTCAACGCCTTTGGGTCTCGCGTGGCGCTGTTCGAGGCCGGCGAGCGGATCCTGCGCACCGAGGAGCCTGAGGTCTCGGCCTGCGTCGCCGCCGCCTTCCGCGACGCCGGGATCGCGGTCCACGAGGGCTTCGGCCGCATCGAATCCTTCGAACCCGTCCCCGGCGGCGTGCAGATGACCTACGTGCGGGACGGCGAGCGCCGCCAGGCCCAGGCCGCCGTCGTGGTCATGGCGACCGGCTGGGCCGCCGACACCGAAGCCCTCGACCTGCCGGCCGCCGGCGTGGCGCTCGACCCGCGCGGCTTCGTCCAGGTCGACGCCGCCCAGCGGACCAGCGCGCCGCACATCTACGCCGCCGGCGACGTCGTCGGCGCCCGCATGCTCGCGCCCCAGGCGCTGCAGGCCGGCTTCGTCGCCGCCACCAACGCGGTGACCGGCGCGGCCGAGGTCGCCGATCATCTGGTCAATCCGGTCGGCAGCTTCACCGATCCGGAATACGCCCAGGTGGGGCTGGGCGAGGGTGAGGCCCGCGCCGCGCACGACGTCCACGTCGTCGTCACCGGCTTCGACACCCTCACCCGGGCGATCATCGACGGGCGGGAAACTGGACTTTGCAAGCTCGTGGTCGACCGCGCCGAGCACCGTCTGCTCGGCTGCCACCTGGTCGGCGAGCGCGCGGTCGAGGTCGCCCAGATCGCCGCCGTCGCCATCGCCGCCGCAATGACCGTCGACGACCTCGCCCGTCTGCCGCTCTCCTACCCGACCTATGCCGGCGTCCTCGGCCGCGCCGCGGCCATGGCCGCCCGCGAACTGAACCCGGCCCTGGCGCCGCCGCTGTTCGCCGCCGGTCTGCGGTAGGCCGCCGTGCGGGCCCGGGGATTTTTCCTGCTCCGCCTGCTCGCCGGCCTCGCGCTGACGGTGCTGCTGACCCTCGCCGCCGCCCCGGTCCGCGGCCAGGACGACGGCGCGCGCGTCTACCAGCTGGCTCCGGTCGGGACCCAGAGCATCACCACCTTCCTGGTCAACAAGCGGGGCAACGAAACGCCGGAGCCCGGCTCGATCGAACCGGGCTCGAAGATCGACACCGACATCCTGGTGTTCCGCTATGCACGCACCTTCGACGTCGCAGGCCGGCCGGTGACGCCGTTCGTGATCGTGCCGACCGGCAAGGTGCGCGCCAGCGGCGCCCCCCAGAGCAGCGGCTTCGGCGACATGCAGATCGGCGGCACGGTCGGCCTGATAGGCGCGCCGGCCCTGTCGCCCGAGGCCTTCGCCGCCTTCAAGCCAGGCTTCGGTTTGGGCGTGTTCGGCCGCGTCTACTTCCCGACCGGCGCCTATAGCCACGACAAGCCCGTGAACCTCGGCGCCAATCGGCTCGCCTATCAGGCCGGCTTACCGATGGTCTACGCCCACGGCCGCTCGTACCGCGATCCGGAGCTGACCAGCCTGGAGGTGCTGCCTAGCTTGACCTTCTACGAGCACAACGACGATCCGTTCGGCGCGGAGCGAAGCGCCAAGGCCCCTCTGTTCACGGTCGAGGCGCACCTCACCCACAATTTCAGTCCGCGCGTATGGGCCTCGGCCGACCTGCTCTATCGGCAAGGTGGCGAAACGCGCATCGACGACGGACCCGAAGACGGCGGCACGCACGGTTGGACGGCGGGAGGCAGCCTGGCCCTGCCGTTCGTCGCCAACATCAATCTGATCTTCACCTACCAGCACGTCATCGAACGCCGCGACGACGGCCCCGACGGCTGGTTCTTCCGCACCGCCCTGGTCGCGCCGTTCTGACCCGGCTCTCCATGCTGGAGGTTATTCGCGCCTCGCCCTCAGGTGTTTGCCCTATGTCGCGACCGCTCCAATTCTCCGACGCTCGCAGCCGAACATCGGAGCACGGCGAACGTGTACGCCATTGCCACGACGAGCGCCGCGCTCGCAGCGGCGGTTGCCGGCGATCCGGCGCCGCCGGCCGCCGAGAGCCCCCCGCCGCCGCCCGCCGAAGCGGACAGCTCTGCAAGCCGGTTCTCCCTCGCGCCCCTGCTCGATCTCGACTTCCAGCTTGGGCCTCTGACGTTCCACGGCTACCTGCAGTACGACGGCGCGATCTACGATCAGGCCGCCGAAGGCCCGCCGGAGAGCGACTTCCGCCGCGGCGGCGTGCATCTGGGCGATCCGCTGGGTGCGCGCAACCTCAACGACGGCTCCTACCTGCGGCGCGCACGCCTGGGCTGGGAGGGATCACACGGCGAACACTTCGCCTATCGCGCCATGTTCGAACTTGGCGACGCCGACGAGGCCGGCGAAGCGCGCATCGCCGAGGTCTGGGCCAGCTATCTGCGCAAGCCCTACTCGATCCGCGTCGGAGCCTTCTCGCCGCCGACCAATATGGAGGGCGCGACCAGCTCCGACAGCAACCTGTTCCTTGAACGGGCGACCGCTGCGGACCTCGCCCGCTCCCTCGGCGGCGGCGACGGCCGGATCGGCATGACGGTCAGGCGCGTCGTGCCCGGCTCGATGATCGCGCTCAGCCTGACCGGCCCCCCGCTCGACGCCGACGACGACTATGCGCCGCGGGCGGCGATCCTCGGCCGCTACACGCGGGCGTTCAAAGGGCGGAACGACTATCGCTTCCACCTTGGCGTCAACGGCGCCTTCGTCCTCGCCGCCGCCACCAAACAGGACTCCGGCCGGCCCGAGCGCTTTCCGGTCCGCTTTCTCAACACGCCCGAGATCGACGTCGACGACACCCCGCTGATCGACACCGGCGAGATCGACGCCGATCGGGCCCAGGTCCTTGGCCTCGAGTTCGCCGCCCAGCGTCGGAACTTCTACCTCCAGGCTGAAGGCTTTCTGTTCGCCGTCGACCGGACCGGCCAGGGTGGCGACCCGCGCTTTGGCGGCTATTACGTGCAGGGCAGCTGGATCCTCACCGGCGAAACACGGCGCTTCGACCAGACGCTCGCCGCCTTCGCCTTTCCCAAGCCGCTCTCGCCGATCGGGCGCGGCGGCTGGGGCGCTCTGGAGCTGGCGTTTCGCTACAGCGTCATGGACCTCAACGACCAAGAGGGCGCGGCCGGCCAGCCCACGCCCGCGGGCGGCGTACGCGGCGGACGGCAGGAGATCCTGGGCGCAGCACTGCTCTGGTATCCACGGCCGCGGGTGCGGGTGATGTTCAACTACCTGCATGTGAACGTAGACCGGCTCAATCCGGCGGGGCCTGATGACCCCGACCCGTTCGGCCCGGTTCCTTCGACACCCCCGATCGGCGTCCAGATCGGGCAAAGCCTTGATATCATGGCGGTCCGTATCCGGTACTCGTTCTAGGAGCACGTGATGGCGGAAGACGGGTCGGAACAGGCCCTTTCGGTTCTGATCGCC
Organism: Phenylobacterium sp. 58.2.17; assembly: GCF_026411515.1. Classification (NCBI taxonomy): domain Bacteria; kingdom Pseudomonadati; phylum Pseudomonadota; class Alphaproteobacteria; order Caulobacterales; family Caulobacteraceae; genus Phenylobacterium; species Phenylobacterium sp. 58.2.17. The sequence continues at coordinate 32,140 of NZ_JAPMTQ010000042.1, forward strand.
GCCCGGGATGCGGCCCTGCGCGACGTCGAGCGTACGATGATCCAGATCGTCCAGGTCTCGATCTCGATGATCGGGTTCGGCTTTACGATCCATGCCTTCCTGAACAATGCCGGCGCCGGCGCCACATTCAGCATCGACCTCGACCAGATCGCGCGACGCCTTGGCCTGGCCCTCGTCGCCATCGGAATGCTCAATCTCGGCTGGGGCGCGTTCAACCAGTTGCGCTACCAGGCGATCCTCCAGCGGCGCCATCGCCTGCCGCCGGGCGTCGCCGGCCGGCAGGTCTACAGCACGCGCGCGACCTTCGTGGTCGCCTTCCTGCTGCTCGCCGTCGGCTTGGCGGCGCTGGCCTCGATGACCGTCCAGGCGTTCGGCTGAAACTCACCCGCTGGCAGCGAAGTAAAGACAAATAAAAGTCCCGCATCCACAATAACGGCGCCGCCTACCCTAGGGCTTTACCCGATTGGCCGCGCCAAACCTCGGCCGCAGTATTTCCACCAGCCCCGCTTGTGGGTGGAAATCTGGAGGGCTGGTTATGGCGCGAGATGTTCGCGGCGCAAGGTTCCGCCTGACGCTCGGGGCGGCGATGGTCGGCCTTTGCTTCGCAGGGGCGGCTCACGCCCAGAACGAACCCAATTTCGAAGTCTACGGCTTCGCCCAGCTGGACTACGTCCAGGACTTCAAGCGGGTTCACCCCGATTGGGACGCGACCCTGCGTCCGTCGAAGATCCCCACCGTCGACGGCATCTACGGCGACGACGGCCAGGCCATCCTCAGCGCCCGGCAGACCCGTTTCGGGGTGCGAGCCAATCAACCGGTCGGCGGCCGGGATCTGTTCGTGCGGTTCGAGTTCGACCTCTACGGCGTCGGCGACGACGCCGGGCAGACCACCTTCCGGCTGCGTCACGCCTACGGCGAATGGGGCCCGATCCTGGCCGGCCAGACCAACACCGTCTTCATGGACGGCGACACCTTCCCCAACACCATCGACTACTGGGGACCCAACGGCATGGTGTTCGTGCGCACCCCGCAGATCCGCTACACCTACAAGACCGGGCCTCACCAGATCGCCGTCGCTCTGGAACTGCCGAGCAACGACATCGATCCCGGCAACGTCCGCCTGATCGACTCCGACATCGCCTCAGGCCTGCAGGGCGACGAGGAGCTTCCCGACCTGACCGCGCACTGGCGCTATGGCGGCGGCTGGGGCCACGTCCAGGTCGCCGGCATCCTGCGCCGCGTCGGCTTCGAAACCGCCGGCACCCCGAACAACGAACCCTCCGACAGCAAGACCGGCTGGGGCGTCAACCTCAGCTCGAACATCAAGTTGCTCGAGAAGGACGTCATCCACCTCAGCGCCGTCTACGGCGAGGGCATCGCCACCTACATGAACGACGGCGGCACCGACCTGGCGCCGGAAGCTGACCGTCTGAGCGCGCCGCCGCCGGCGCCCGGCGAGCTTCCCCCCATCGGCCTGCGCGGCGACGTCGTGCCGCTGTTCGGACTGATGGCCTACTACGACCACTACTGGAACGATCAATGGAGTTCGTCGATCGGCTACAGCCGCGTGCAGGTCGACAACACCAACTTCCAGGAAGCGACGGCCTTCCAGACCGCCCAGTACGCGTCGGTGAACCTGCTCTACTCACCGTCCGACAAGATCATGATGGGCGGCGAGTTCCTGTGGGGCACGCGCGAGGACAAGGACGGCGAGGAAGGCGAGGACTACCGCCTCCAGGTCTCGTTCAAATACGCCTTCTCCAGCAACGACTTCCGCTGATCAGGGAGCTTTTGATCATGCAAGCCAACGTTTCCCGGCGGGACATGGCCAAGGCCTTCGCCTTCGTGGCCGCCGCCTCCGCCGCCGCGCCGGCGCTCGCCCAGTCGGGGGCCGGAGGCGACATCGACGCCGCCGTCAAGGCCGCGCATGCGCAATACAAGAGCCTGAATGAAGGCAAGAACGCCGACTACATCCCGGCCCTGGCCCAGGTGCCTTCCAACTATTTCGGGATCGGCCTGGTCACCCCGGGCGGCAAGTCCTCCTTCGTCGGCGACATCGAGCCGAAGTTCTCGATCCAGTCGATCTCCAAGGTCTTCACCCTGGCCCTGGTGTTCCAGGAGTCCGGTGAAGACCTGATCGAGAACAGCATCGGCGTCGACGCCACCGGCCAGGTCTTCAACTCGATCACCGCCGTCGAGCAGTTCAAGGGCAAGGAGATGAACCCGTTCGTGAACCCGGGCGCCATCGCCACCACCGGCATGGTCAAGGGCTCGAGCGCCGACGAGGTCTGGCGCAAGATCCTCGGCATCCACAGCGACTTCGCCGGTCGCCAACTCGACGTCGACCAGGTGGTCTACAAGTCCGAAGCCGACACCAACCAGCGCAACCGGGCGATCGGCCAGCTGATGTCGGCCTATGAGCGGTTCCCGGGCGACCCGGCCCAGGCCGTCGACCTCTACACCCGCCAGTGCGCCATCGCCGTGAACGCCAAGGACCTGGCGGTCATGGCCGCCACCCTGGCCAACGGCGGCAAGAATCCGGTGACCCGCAAGCAGGTGGTCGACCAACGCCACGTTCCCGGCATCCTGGCCGTGATGGCCACCGCCGGTCTCTACGACGACAGCGGCAAGTGGCTGTTCCACACCGGCCTGCCGGCCAAGAGCGGCGTCGGTGGGGGGATCATCGCGGTCTCGCCCGGCAAGTTCGGCATCGGGACCTTCGCCCCGCCGCTCGACGCGGCCGGAAACAGCGTCCGCGGCCAGCGCGCGATCACCGCGATTTCGAACGCCCTCGGCGGCAATCCCTACTCGGTGCGGCCGGTCTAGTCGGAGATGGTGATGCGTGGCGGGGGAGACGTGCGCACGGCGCTGGCGGCCGGGTCCGGCACCGCCGCCCTGTTCCTGGCGTGGCCGCTCGCGGCCGCGGCCAATGAAGCCCAGCCCACCGCGCCGCCCGGGGCGGGGCGGGGGTGTTTTTAAAAAATTCGTGCCCACCAAAAAAACAATATTATTGTGTTTTTGTGGTTTT
>NZ_JAPMTQ010000043.1:0-33763 GCF_026411515.1 Phenylobacterium sp. 58.2.17
CGTTGATTACGCCGCCCTCCGCGTGGGGTTCGCCCGCTACGGGCGGGGGGGCGGCGTGGGCGCGGGGGTGGTGGTCATCGTTTTGTTGGTGGTGGCCAGGGCGGGGCCCACGAGCGGCAAGCCGAAGGCCGACACGCCGCAGGTCTACGCCGACGTGTCGAACATCGAGACGATCGGCCGGGTGCTCTACACCGACTATGTCTACTTCTTCCAAGCCGCTGGGTTGGTGCTGCTGGTGGCCATGATCGGCGCCATCGTGCTGACCCTGCGCCACAAGCCGGGCGTGCGCCGCCAGGTCATCGTCGACCAGGTCGCCCGCACGCCGAAGACCGGCATGCGCGTCGTTCAGATCAAGCCGGGGCAGGGGATCGACCAATGATCGGGCTCACCCACTATCTCGCGGTGGCCGCGATCCTGTTCACCATCGGGGTGTTCGGGATCTTCGTGAACCGCAAGAACATCATCGTCATCCTGATGTCGATCGAGCTGATCCTGCTCGCCGTGAACATCAATCTCGTGGCGTTCTCGGTCTACCTCCACGACGTCGTGGGGCAGATCTACGCCATGTTCGTCCTCACCGTGGCGGCGGCCGAGGCCGCCGTGGGCCTGGCCATCCTTGTCACCTTCTTCCGTAATCGCGGCGACATCTCCGTCGACGACGTCTCGATGATGAAGGGCTGACGGACCTGAACATGACACCGCAGTCTCTGATCACCACCGTCGTCTTCGCGCCGCTCGTCGGCGCGATCGTGGCCGGCCTGTTCGGCCGCCGCATCGGCAACGTCGCGTCGCAATCGATCACCACCGGCCTGCTGCTGCTGTCGGCCGTCCTCTCCTGGACGATCTTCAGCCAGTGGACCTGGGGCGGGCTCGAAGCCTTCACCATCAAGCTCCTGCCGTTCATCAACATCGGCGACTTCCAGTCGAACTGGTCGATCCGGCTCGACGGCCTGTCGGCGGTCATGCTGGTGGTCGTCACCAGCGTCTCCTCGCTGGTCCACGTCTATTCGTGGGGCTACATGGCCGAGGACGACAGCAAGCCGCGGTTCTTCGCGTACCTGTCGCTGTTCACCTTCGCCATGCTGGCGCTGGTCACCGCGGCCGACTTCATGCAGCTGTTCTTCGGCTGGGAAGGCGTGGGCCTGGCCAGCTACCTGCTGATCGGCTTCTGGTTCAAGAAGCCGACCGCCAACGCCGCCTCGATCAAGGCCTTCGTGGTCAACCGGGTCGGCGACTTCGGCTTCGCGCTGGGCATCATGACCGTCTACTGGATGTTCGGCACGATCCAGTTCGCCGAACTGTTCCCGAAGATCCCGTCCATGGCCAACGAGGGATGGTGGTTCGCCGGCTCTTACTGGCACGCGGTCGACCTGGCCTGCGCCCTGCTGTTCGTCGGCGCGATGGGCAAGTCGGCGCAGTTCTTCCTGCACACCTGGCTTCCGGACGCGATGGAAGGCCCGACCCCGGTGTCGGCGCTGATCCACGCTGCGACCATGGTCACCGCCGGCGTCTACATGGTCTGCCTGCTGTCGCCGATGTTCGAGTACGCGCCGTACGCCAAGCAGATCGTCACGATCATCGGCGCGGTCACGGCGCTGTTCGCCGCGACCGTCGGCCTAGCGCAGAACGACATCAAGCGGGTCATCGCCTATTCGACCTGTTCGCAGCTCGGCTACATGTTCTTTGCGGCCGGCGTGGGCGCCTATCAGGCGGCGATGTTCCACCTGTTCACGCACGCCTTCTTCAAGGCCCTGCTGTTCCTTGGCGCCGGCTCGGTGATCCACGGCATGCACCACGAGCAGGACATGCGGAAGATGGGCGCGCTGTGGAAGTACCTGCCGGTCACCTACGCGGTGATGACCATCGGCACCCTGGCGATCACGGGCTTCGGTCTGCCGAACCTGCACCTGGGCTTCGCGGGCTTCTACTCGAAGGACACCATCATCGAGAGCGCCTTCGCGGCCGGACAGCTGTACGGCGGCGTGGCCTACTTCGCCTTCGTGGTCAGCATCTTCGCCGCCGGCCTGACCGCCTTCTATTCGTGGCGCCTGGCGTTCATGACCTTCCACGGCACCGCCAAGTGGGGTCATCACGACGATCACGCGCACGACCATGCGCACGGTCACGGCCACGACGATCACGCCTCCTCGGCGCAGATCGAGACCCACGATGAGCCGCTGCCCGACCACGATCACGGTCATGGCCACGACCACAAGCCGCACGAGAGCCCGGTGATCATGCTGGTTCCGCTGCTGCTGCTGGCGTTCGGCGCCGTCGCGGCCGGCTTCGTGTTCGTCGACCACTTCGTCGGCGAGGGCTGGACCGAGTTCTGGCGCGGCGCGATCTTCAACGGCGCGGACAACCACGTCCTGGAGCACGCGCACCACGTGCCGACCTGGGTGAAGTGGGCGCCGCTGGCGGTCTCGGCGATCGGCTTCGCCGCCGCCTACTACGTCTACATCATGCGTGAAGGCCTCGGCGCGGCGATCGCGGCGCGGAAGGGCCCCTTGTGGACCTTCCTCTACAACAAGTGGTTCTTCGACGAGATCTATGAGGCGACCTTCGTGCGGGCCACCAAGTTCCTGGGCGACGTGTTCTGGAAGTTCGGCGACCAGAAGATCATCGACGGCCTTGGGCCGAACGGGGTCTCGGCGCTGTCCTACACCCTCGGCCGTCGGGCCGGGCGGCTGCAGACCGGCTATGTCTATCACTATGCGTTCGTAATGCTGCTCGGCGTGGCGGGACTGCTGTCCTACGCGCTGTGGGCCTGGCAAGCTTAAGGGGGAGGGCGATCCCATGACCGGTATTCTCTCCCTGACGACCTTCACGCCGCTGGTCGGCGTGGCGGCGATCATCCTGCTGCGCCTGTTCCGTTCGCACGAGGACGAGCAGACCATCCGCGCGGTGAAGTGGATCACCCTGGTGACCACGCTGGCGACCTTCGCACTGTCGGTGCTGCTGGTGATGCAGTACGACCCGGCCAATGCGGGCTTCCAGTTCGTGGAAGACCACGCCTGGTTCGCCGGCCTGCACTACCGCATGGGCGTGGACGGGATCTCGATCCTGTTCGTGCTGCTGACCGCGTTCCTGATGCCGATCTGTATCGCGGCGTCGTGGTTCTCGATCGACAAGCGGGTGCCGGCCTACATGGCTGCGTTCCTGATCCTTGAGACCCTGGTCATCGGCGTGTTCTGCGCGCTGGACCTGGTGCTGTTCTATCTGTTCTTCGAATTCGGCCTGGTGCCGATGTTCCTGATCATCGGCATCTGGGGCGGCAAGAACCGGGTCTACGCGGCCTACAAGTTCTTCCTCTACACCCTGCTCGGCTCGGTGCTGATGCTGGCGGCCATCCTGGTCATGATCAGCGTCGCGGGCACCGCCTCGATCCCCGAGCTGATGAACTACAAGTTCGACCAGAACCTGCAGACCTGGCTGTGGCTGGCCTTCTTCGCGTCGTTCGCGGTGAAGATGCCGATGTGGCCGGTGCACACCTGGCTGCCCGACGCCCACGTCGAGGCGCCGACCGCCGGTTCGGTCATCCTGGCGGGCATCCTCCTGAAGATGGGCGGCTACGGCTTCCTGCGCTTCTCGCTGCCGATGTTCCCCCAGGCCTCGGACCTGTTCACGCCGCTGGTCTTCGCCCTCAGCGTGATCGCCGTCGTCTACACCTCGCTGGTCGCCTTCCGTCAGACCGACATCAAGAAGCTGATCGCCTACTCGTCGGTCGCTCACATGGGCTTCGTGACCATGGGGATCTTCGCCGGCAACGCCATCGGCGTGCAGGGTGCGATCTTCCAGATGCTGAGCCACGGGGTGATTTCGGGCGCGCTCTTCCTCTGCGTCGGCGTCGTCTACGACCGCATGCACACCCGCGAGATCGCCTTCTATGGCGGCCTGGTGAACCGTATGCCCTGGTACGCGGCGACCTTCCTGCTGTTTACCATGGGCAATGTCGGCCTGCCGGGCACCTCGGGCTTCATCGGCGAAATCACCACCATGGTCGGGGTCTACGAGATCTCCACCTGGACCGCGGTCGTCGCGGCGACCGGCGTGATCTTCTCGGCCGTCTATGCGCTGACCCTCTACAAGCGCGTGGTGTTCGGCGAGATCACCAACCCGGCCCTGGCTGACATCACCGACCTCGACTGGCGCGAGGTGGCGATCTTCGCGCCGCTGATCGCTATGACCCTGTACCTCGGCGTCTATCCGGCCGCCGTCTTCGATCTGACCCAAGCCTCGGTCGACAATCTCGCCGCGGTTTACCGCGCGGCCATCGGCGGGTGAGGACCTAAAGTCACATGACCTTTTCCCAAGACCTCGCTCTCGCCGCGCCGGAACTGATCCTGGCCATCGGCGCCCTCGGCCTGCTGGTGATCGGCGCGTTTGCGCCGCGCGCCACTACGGCCCTGATGCTCGCCTCGATCGGCGCGCTGATCGTGGCGGCCTGGGCGGCCGCGGTCGGCCCGATCGGCCGCGGGTTCTCCGGCGGCCTGATCTCCGACAACGCTTCGGCCTTCGCCAAGGTGGCGATCTATATGGCCAGCGCGGTGGCCATCGTGCTCGGCCAGAAATGGTTCGAGCGCAAGGCGATCCGCAATTTCGAGTTCCCGATCCTGATCCTGCTGGCCGCGCTCGGCATGGGCATGATGGCCTCGGCCGGCGACCTGATTTCGCTGTACATGGGCGTCGAGCTGCACTCGCTGGCGCTCTACGTGCTGGCGGCCATGCACCGTGAAGACGCCAAGGCGTCGGAAGCCGGGCTGAAGTACTTCGTGCTCGGCGCGCTGTCCTCGGGCCTGCTGCTCTACGGCGCCTCGCTGATCTACGGCTTCGCCGGTTCGACCCGGTTCGACGAGATCGCTGCGGTCGTGCAGAGCGGCGCCGGCACCGGCGTGCTGTTTGGCCTGGTGTTCCTAATCTGCGGCCTGGCGTTCAAGGTCTCCGCCGCGCCGTTCCACATGTGGACCCCGGACGTCTACGAAGGCGCCCCGACCCCGGTCGTGGCCTTCTTCGCCGGTGCTCCGAAGCTGGCGGCCATGGTGCTGTTCGCCCGGGTGCTGGCCGAAGGCTTCCCCGGCGCGGTCGATCAATGGCGCCAGGTGCTGGTGGTCATCGCGCTGCTGTCGATCTTCGTCGGCGCGCTGGCCGGCCTGGCGCAGCAGAACCTGAAGCGTCTGTGGGCCTACTCCTCGATCGCCAACGTCGGCTACGCCGTCCTCGGCCTGGCCGCCGGCACGCCTGAGGGCATGCAAGCGATGCTGGTGTTCATGGTCCTCTACATGATCGACGTCACCGGCTTCTTCGCCTGCCTCACCGCGCTGTCGCGCGACGGGCGGCCGATGGAGACGATCTCGGACATGGCGGGCCTGTTCAAGGAACGTCCGGGCATCGCCCTGGCGATGACGGCGTTCTCGCTGTCGGCGCTCGGCCTGCCGCCGTTCTCGGGCTTCTGGGCCAAGTTCTACGTCTTCAAGGCGGCGCTGAGCGTGGGCGAGCCGATGATCGTGATCGCCGCCGTGCTCGGCCTGGTCGGCAGCGTGATCGCGGCGTTCTACTACCTGCGCCTGATCAAGGTGATGTGGTTCGACAACGCCCCGAGCGGCACCGACGCGCTGCCGCGCGAGGCCCAGGTGGTGGCGATCAGCGCCGCGCTGTTCACCTTCCCGGTGGTCATGGGCGCGCTGATCTTCCTCGACCCGCTCGCCAAGGCGGCGGCGGCCGCGTTCGGGCTGGCCTCCTAGGTGGGCGCCCACCCCCCGATCGAAACCTACGAAGAACTGGACTCCACCAACGCCGAGGCGCGCAGGCGCGCCGAGGCGGGGGCCGGCGGTCCGGTCTGGATAACCGCCCTGCGCCAGACCGCCGGCCACGGTCGGCGGGGGCGGCCGTGGACCACCTCCGCCGGCAATCTGGCCGCAACGCTGCTGCTGACCACCGACAAGACCGCCGCCGAGGCGGCGCAGCTGTCGTTCGTCGCGGCGCTGGCAGCGGCGGACCTCGCTCAGACCTGCCTGGGCGAGGGCGCGGCGCGCCTGAAGTGGCCGAACGACGTGATGGTCCATGGCCGCAAGGCGGTCGGGATACTGGTCGAGTCGGGCAGCCGGCCGGAAGGCGGGCTCTGGCTGGCCGTCGGCATCGGAATCAACCTGGCGCATGCGCCGAGCGACGTGGAGCGGCCGGCGACGGCCTTCGCCGACCACATGGCCGGGCCGCCGCCGTCGCCGGGCGATGCGCTGGAGGTGCTCGCGACCCGCTTCGAGCATTGGCGCGCCCTCTGGCAGGCGGAGGGCTTTGCACCCATCGCTCGCGGTTGGACGCAGGTCGCCCAAGGCTTGGGCGAGCCGTGCGTGGCGCGCCTGCCCAACCAGACCCACACCGGCGTCGCCGAAGGTCTCGACCTGGACGGGGCGCTGCGGCTGCGGTTGGACGACGGGGCGGTGCTGCGTATCACCGCCGGGGACGTTTTCTTCGGAGAGGCGTAAGCGATGCTGCTGGCGATCGAGCAAGGCAACACCAACACCCTGTTCGCAGTTCACGACGGCGAGGCCTGGATCGCCCAGTGGCGGGCGGCCACCGATTCCAGCCGCACGGCTGACGAGTACGCCGTCTGGCTTTCGCAGCTGCTGCACATGGCTGGGCTGCAGTTCGGGGTGCTGGACGCCTGCATCATCTCGAGCGTGGTGCCGCAGTCGATCTTCAACCTGCGCAACCTGGCCCGGCGCTACCTGCACGTCGAACCGCTTGTGATCGGCGAGAACGCCGACCTCGGGATCGAGGTGCGCATCGACAAGCCTTCGGAAGCCGGCGCCGACCGCCTGGTCAACGCGCTTGGCGCGCACATCGTCTATCCGGGGGATCTGATCGTCATCGACTCCGGGACCGCTACGACCTTCGACGTGATCGCCGCGGACGGCGGTTTCGAGGGGGGTGTCATCGCGCCCGGCATCAACCTATCTATGGAAGCGTTGCACTCGGCGGCGGCGAAACTGCCGCGTGTGGCGATCCAGAAGCCCCAGCGCGTGGTCGGGACCGACACGGTCGGCGCCATGCAGTCGGGCGTGTTCTGGGGCTATGTCGCCCTGATCGAGGGCCTGATCGCCCGCATCAAGGCTGAACGCGGGACTCCGATGACCGTTATCGCCACCGGCGGGGTCGCCTCGCTGTTCCACGGCGCCACCACGGCCATCGACCATTTTGACCCGGACCTGACGATCCGGGGCCTACTTGAAATTCACCGCCGGAACACGGCGGCAAGGACGTAATGAAAGCAAAAGACCAAGACGAACTCGTCTTCCTGCCGCTCGGCGGCTCGAACGAGATCGGCATGAACTTCAATCTGTACGGCTATGGTCCGGCGCACGCGCGCAAATGGATCGTGGTCGACTTGGGCGTCACCTTCGGCGACCAGACCACGCCCGGCGTGGAGATCATCCTGCCCGACCCGGAATTCATCCGGGATTATGCCAAGAACATCGTCGGCATCGTGCTGACCCACGCCCACGAAGATCACATCGGGGCCGTGGCGTGGCTATGGCCGCAACTGCGCGCGCCGCTGTATGCGACGCCGTTCACCGCCTTCCTCCTGCGCGAGAAGCTGCGCGAGAACGAGGAATGCGCGGACGCGGAGATCACCGAGGTGCCGCTAAGCGGCACGATCCAGCTGGGGCCGTTCGAGGTCGAGCTGATCACCCTGACCCACTCGATCCCCGAGCCGAACGGTCTGGCGATCCGCACGCCGTTGGGCACGGTGCTGCACACTGGCGACTGGAAGATCGATCCGGACCCGGTGCTGGGGGCGGTCACTGACGACGCGGCGATCCAGAAGCTGGGCGACGAAGGCGTCCTGGCCATGGTTTGCGATTCCACCAACGTCTTCGTGGACGGCGAGTCCGGCTCCGAGGCCGACGTGAAGGAAGCGCTGGCCGGCCTGATCGGCGGGCTGTCCGGCAAGGTGGCGGTGGCGTGCTTCGCCTCGAACGTCGCGCGCATGGACAGCGTGATCCGCGCCGCTGAGGCGGCCGGCCGCGGCGTCTGCCTGGTCGGACGCTCGATGCACCGGATGGCGGCAGCGGCCAAGTCCGTCGGTCTGCTGGACGGCGTGCGCGAGTTCCTGTCCGAGCAGCAGGCCGCGGCCATGCCGGAGAACGAGGTGCTGTTCCTGTGCACCGGAAGCCAGGGCGAGCCGCGCGCGGCGCTGTCGCGCATCGCCGACGGTTCGCACCCGCACGTGAAGCTGGGGGCCGGTGACGCCTGCGTGTTCTCGTCGCGGGTCATTCCAGGCAACGAGATCCCGATCCGCAACCTGCAGAACCGCCTCGCCGACCGCGGCGTGCGGCTCTACACCGAGCGCGACCATCCGGGCATCCACGTCTCGGGTCACCCATGCCGCGACGAACTGGCGCAGATGTACAGCTGGGCGCGGCCGCAGATCGCGGTGCCGACCCACGGAGAGCGCCGCCATCTGCTGGAGCATGCCGCCTTCGCCAAGGACCTGCAGGTCCCGCAATCGGTTGCCCCGCGCAACGGCGACATGGTGCGCCTGGCGCCCGGCCGCGCCGAGATCATCGACGAAGTGCCGGCCGGCCGCATCTATGTCGACGCTGGTGTGCTGACGCCTGAGAACGGCGACGCCCTGCGCGAGCGCCGCCATGCCGCCTATAACGGCGTGCTGGCGGTCAGCGTCGTGCTGGATGGCCGCGGCAAGGTCGCCGCCGGGCCGCAGGTGCGGGCGCTCGGCCTGCCGGCGGACGACGACTATCCGATGGACGAGGTGCTCGAGGACCTGGCCAAGGAAGCGCGCCAGGCCCTGGCCCGCCTGCAAGGCGAGCAACGCGAGTTCGACGAAGAGGTCGAGACCGTGATGTCCCGCGCCGTGAAGAAAGCGAGCCAGCGGATCTGGGGCAAGCGTCCGGTCGTCGAGACGACGGTCCTGCGGGTCTAGATGAGGGCGCCGTAGCGTGATCTCGCGCGGCGCTCCGGAGAGGTCTATACGGCTGTCATGATCGGAAGACTGAACCACGTCGGGGTTGCGACCCCCTCCATCGCCGAGTCCGTGAAGCTCTATCGCGACGTGCTCGGCGCGACCCACATCACCGAGACGAAGGCGATGCCGGAGCAGGGCGTCTATGTCTGCTTCGTTGACCTGCCCAACAGCCAGATCGAGCTGATCGAGCCGCTCGGCGACGATTCGCCGCTCGTCGGGTTCCTTGCGAAGAACCCGGCGGGGGGCCAACACCACGTGTGCTTCGAAGTGCCCGACATCATCGCCGCGCGCGACGACATGCGGGCCAAGGGGGCGACGGTGCTGGGGACGGGCGAGCCGCGGATCGGCGCGCATGGCACTCCGGTGATCTTCGTCCATCCGAAGAACATGGGCGGGGTGCTGGTCGAGCTGATGGAATCCCCTAAGGACGCGCACTGATGACTGTCTTCACCGGCATCGCGATCTACTTCACCATCTGGTGGACCGTGCTGTTCTCGGTCCTGCCGATCGGCGTGACCAGCCATGCCGAGGCCGGGATCGACAAGGGCGACGGCGGCGATCCCGGCGCGCCGGTCGATCCGAAGCTCAAGAAGAAGTTCATCACCACCACGATCGTATCGACGATCCTGTGGGTGATCCTGTTCCTGATCATCCATTTCAAGCTGATCACTCTGCCGCCGGTGCCGGCCAGCTGGCGCTGACGCGCGGGCGCGAATTAGGCGTCGACTTGAGCGACCCGCCCAAGTTTTGGGCGAACCGGCGATTGCCCGGCCGCCCGAGCGGTCGGTGCGGGGAGGGCGATGTAACTTCGGTTACCGCTGGACGCAGGCACAGGCGGCCGAAAGGTCTCCCGTGGCGTTTTCCCCGACAACTTGAAGGCCGCCCGGCCATCGGGCGGCCTTCTTTTCGCTCCGCTTACATGGCAAAGCTGGCGAACGGGCCGTGACGGCCGCAGAAGATCGGGACATCTTCCCAGCATGCATCTTTCGAGACCTTCGCCCGCCGGAGCGGTCGCCGCGTGACCACGTCGTCGACCAACGGGACGCTGAACGGGCGCGCGCCGCCGTTCGGCCAATGGGAACGCTCGGTGGCGGCCCGCTATCTGCGCGCCAAGCGCAGCCAGGGCGGGGTGGCGCTGATCTCGATCATCTCGTTCATCGGCATCATGCTGGCGGTGGCGGTGCTGATCATCGTGATGAGCGTGATGAACGGCTTCCGGGCCGAGTTGCTGTCGCGGATGCTCGGCTTCAGCGGGCATCTCTACGTGACCGGCGGGGTGCTGACCGATCCTGACCGGGAGGCGGTGATCAAGCGGATCTCCGACCTGCCGGGCGTGGTGCAGGTGACGCCGGTCGTCGAGGCCCAGGCCATGGCGCTGGGCGCCGGCCAGATCAGCGGCGCCATCGTGCGCGGGATCACGGCCAAGGACCTGAAGGCCACCAAGATCGTCTCCGACAACATCACCCGCGGGTCGATGGCCGGCTTCGACGAGGGCGAGTACGGCGGCGACTACATCATGGTCGGGGACAGGCTCGCACAGGCGCTGGGCGTGGGGCCGGGCGATGAGCTCAGCCTGATTTCGCCGACCGGGGGGGCGACGGCGTTCGGCGCGACGCCGCTGCGCAAGACCTACACCGTCGCAGGAACCTTCACGGTCGGGATGAGCGAGTACGACCAGGCCTTTATCTACATGCCGCTGGAGCAGTCGCAGCTGTTCTTCGGCCGCGACAACGGCATCGACTATCTGGAGATCAAGCTGAGCGACCCCGACAAGGCGATCGCCATGAAGGGCGCGGTCGCGCAGGCGGCCGGTTCGTCGGCCCTGATCACCGACTGGACGGAGAAGAACTCGGCGTATTGGGGCGCGCTGAAGGTCGAGCGCAACGTCATGCGCCTGATCCTGATGATGCTGGTCGCCATCGCGGCCATGAACATCATCTCGGGCCTGGTGATGCTGGTGAAGAACAAGGGGCGCGACATCGCCATCCTGCGGACCATGGGGGCGGGGCAGGGCTCGATCCTGCGCATCTTCTTCATGTCCGGCGCCGCCGTCGGGGTGCTGGGCACCATCGCCGGCCTGCTGATCGGCTCGCTGTTCTGCATCTTCATCGGCGAGATCCAGCAGTTCGTGGAATGGGCCACCGGCGCCGAGGTGTTCAGCTCGGACATCTACTTCCTGACCCGCATCCCGGCGAAGATCGACTGGCAGGAGGTCTCGGTCATTACGTTCTGGGCCCTGGCGATGTCGTTCCTGGCGACCCTGCCGCCGGCCTGGCGGGCCTCGCGCCTCGATCCGGTGGAGGCGCTTCGCTATGAGTGACCCCGTGCTCTCGATCCGGGGCCTACGCCGCACCTACAAGAGCGGCGACAAGACCCTGACCGTCCTCAACGGCGCCGACCTCGACGTGCGACCGGGCGAGATCGTCGGCCTGATCGGCCCCTCGGGCTCGGGCAAATCCTCGCTGCTGCACGCAGCCGGCCTGCTGGAACATCCCGACGACGGGCGCATCGTCATCGAGGGGCGCGACTGCTCGGACCTCAGCGATCGCCAACGGACCCGGGTGCGGCTGGCCACCATCGGCTTCGTCTACCAGGCGCACCACCTGCTGGCCGAGTTCACTGCGCTCGACAATGTCGCCCTGCCGCAGATGATCGCCGGTCGCTCGCGGAAGGCCGCGCGCGCGCGGGCGAGGGACCTGCTGGCCAGCCTGGGTCTGGCCGAACGGGTCGACCACCAGCCGGCGCAGATGTCGGGCGGCGAGCAGCAGCGTGTGGCGATCGCCCGGGCGCTGGCCAACTCGCCCAGACTACTGCTGGCCGACGAGCCGACCGGCAATCTCGATCCGCAAACCTCGGCGGCCGTGTTCGACAGCCTCTACGCCCTGGCCCGCCAGGAAGGCGTCGCGGCGCTGGTGGCGACCCACAATCTCGAACTCGCCAAGCACATGGACCGGGTGCTGGCCTTGAAGGACGGCCACCTGGAAGCCCAAACGCTTTAGCTTGCGGCGAAGGTCGTGGCGCCCTCCGCATGGATCGTGCAACCGGGATTGTGCGCGACCTCCCAGGTATGGCCGTCGAGATCGGCGAAGTAGCCCGAGTAGCCGCCCCAGAACACCTCTTCAGGGGGCTTGAGCGGCGTTGCGCCGGCCGCGAGCGCCTGGGCGAAGGTGGCGTCGACCTCCTGCCGGGAGCGTTCGTTGATCGCCAGGGTAATGCCAGAGAAGCGGCCGTCGAGCGGGCGGCGGGCGTCCTCGGCTAGGTCGTCACGGCCGAACAGCGCCAGGCCGATGCCCGGCAGCTGGTAGAAGCACACGCCCTCGGCGATCGTGCTCGGGCTCCAGCCCAAGCCCCGTTCGAAGAAGGCGCGTGAGCGGGCGAGGTCGTCCACGCCCAGGGTGATGAGGGACAGTCGCTGATCCATTCGAGCCTCCGTGCGAGGGCGAGACTAAGCTGCTTGACGACGAGAACAAAACGGGAAATAAGAACAAGAACAGAACATCCACAGTGAGGACGTCGCAGATGGTTCGCTTGGCTCGGGAATCGCTGGCCTTTGTGTCGGTCGCAGGCTTTGTCTGGATGATGTGTGCGGTGGCCCAGTTGGCCGCCTGATCCCTGGAGGTGAACGGTGAGCGAAGCGGTGAACGAGGGTTTCGTCCACCTGCGGGTTCGCTCGGCCTATTCGCTGCTCGAGGGCGCGATCAAGGCCGACAAGGTCAGCGGGCTGGCCAAGGCCGCGGAGATGCCGGCCGTGGCCTTGGCCGACCGGGCCAACCTCTACGGCGCGCTCGAATTTTCGGTCACCAGTAAAGACGCCGGCGTCCAGCCGATCATCGGCTGCGCGCTGCCGGTCACCGGGATCGGCGGCGGGCAGACCGAGCGCTGGGCCAAGATCCCGACCATCGTCCTGCTGGTCCAGAGCGAGCAGGGCTATCTCAATCTCAGCGAGCTTTCCTCGCTCTGCTATCTGGAGGCCGACGGCAGCGAGGACGTCTCGGTCCCCTGGTCGAAGGTGGCCGAACACGCCGAGGGCCTGATCCTGTTGTCCGGCGGCGTCGACGGCCCGGTCGATCCGCTGCTGGCCGCCGGCAAGGTTCCGGAAGGCAAGGCCGCCCTGGCCGAGATGGCCCGGGTGTTCGGCGACCGGTTCTATGTCGAGCTGCAACGGCATGGCTTGCCGGCGCAGGCCGCCGCCGAGGGTGAACTGGTGGCGTTCGCCTACGACAACGACGTGCCGCTGGTCGCCACCAACGACGTCTATTTCGCCAAGCCGGCCATGTACGAGGCGCACGAGGCGCTGCTCTGCATCGCCGACGGCGCTTTCATCAGCCAGGACGAGCGGCGGCGGGTCACAGCCGAGCATTGGTTCAAGTCGGGCGCCGACATGCGGGCGCTGTTCGCCGACCTGCCGGAGGCCTGCGACAACACCCTCGATATCGCCCGCCGCTGCGCCTTCATGGTCAAGAAGCGCGACCCGATCCTGCCACGCTTCGACACCGGGGCCGGCCGCTCGGAGGCCGACGAACTGGCCCATCAGGCGCGCGAGGGGCTGAAGGCGCGGATCGCCGGCGGTCAGGCCAACGCCTTGCCGGTGGAGGAGTACGAGGCGCGGCTGGAACGGGAGATCGGGGTCATCACCCAGATGGGGTTCCCCGGCTACTTCCTGATCGTTTCGGACTTCATCAAATGGGCCAAGGCCCACGATATTCCCGTCGGTCCGGGCCGGGGGTCCGGGGCCGGCTCGCTGGTCGCCTACGCCCTGACCATCACCGACCTCGACCCGCTCCGCTATGGCCTGCTGTTCGAGCGCTTCCTGAATCCGGAGCGGGTGTCGATGCCCGACTTCGATATCGACTTCTGCCAGGAGCGGCGCGAAGAGGTCATCAGCTACGTCCAGAAGCACTACGGCCGCGACCGTGTGGCGCAGATCATCACCTTCGGCACCCTGCAGGCGCGCGCGGTGCTGCGGGACGTCGGCCGCGTGCTGCAGTTGCCGCTGGGCCTGGTCGACCGCCTGGCCAAGATGGTGCCGGCCAACCCCGCCAATCCGGTGACCCTGGCCAAGGCGATCGAGATCGAACCACGCCTGCGCCAGGCCAAGGACGACGACGAGGCGGTCAAGCAGCTGCTGGAGACCGCGCTGCAGCTGGAAGGCCTCTACCGCAACGCCTCGACCCACGCCGCCGGCGTGGTGATCAGTGACCGGCCGCTGACTCAGCTGACTCCGCTCTATCGCGATCCGCGCTCGGAGCTGCCCGCCACCCAGTTCAACATGAAGTGGGTCGAGAGCGCCGGCTTGGTGAAATTCGACTTCCTGGGCCTGAAGACCCTGACGGTCATC
The DNA here is from genome assembly GCF_026411515.1 of Phenylobacterium sp. 58.2.17. Lineage (NCBI taxonomy): Bacteria > Pseudomonadati > Pseudomonadota > Alphaproteobacteria > Caulobacterales > Caulobacteraceae > Phenylobacterium > Phenylobacterium sp. 58.2.17. The sequence continues at coordinate 14,322 of NZ_JAPMTQ010000043.1, forward strand.
GATCGGGCGCTGAAGTTCCTGCGCAAGCGGGGCGAGCATGTCGACTTCGCAACGCTCGGCGTCGATGACGCGCCGGCCTACGAAGTGATGTCCAACGGCGGCACGGTCGGAGTGTTCCAGCTCGAAGGGCAGGGGATGCGCGACACCCTGCGCCAGCTGCGCCCCGGCTCGCTGGAGGACGTCACCGCCGTCGTGTCGCTGTACCGGCCGGGCCCGATGGACAACATCCCGGCCTTCATCGACTGCAAGTTCGGCCGCAAGCCCATCGACTACATGCACCCGAGCCTGGAGCCGGTGCTGAAGGAGACCTACGGGATCATCGTCTACCAGGAACAGGTGATGCAGATCGCCCAGATCCTGGCCGGCTACTCGCTCGGGGAAGCGGACCTTCTGCGCCGGGCGATGGGCAAGAAGAAGAAGGAGGAGATGGACCTGCAGCGGGCCAGGTTCGTCTCCGGCGCCGAGGCCAAGGGAGTGCCGGCCGAGCAGGCCGGGTCGATCTTCGACCTGGTGGATAAGTTCGCGGGCTACGGCTTCAACAAGAGCCACGCGGCGGCCTACGCCTATGTCTCGTACCAGACGGCCTGGCTGAAGGCGAACACGCCGGTCGAGTTCTTCGCCGCCTCGATGAGCCTCGATATCTCCAACACCGACAAGCTGGCGGTCTTCTATCAGGACGCCAAGCGGTTCGGGGTGAAGGTCCGCAGCCCCGACGTGAACCTCTGCGCCGCCGATTTCGAGGTCGAGAACGGCGAGGTGCTCTACGCTCTGGGCGGGATCCGCAATGTCGGCCTGCAGGCCATGGAGCATGTGGTTGAGGTCCGCAAGGAAGGCGGCCCGTTCCGCGACATCTTCGATTTCGTCGAGCGCGTAGACCCCAAGCAGGTCAATAAGCGGGCCTTCGAAACCCTGGCGCGGGCCGGCGCCTTCGATTCCATCCATCCCGATCGCGCCCAGCTGGTCGCGGCCGCCGACGTGCTGGTCGGCCACGGCCAGAGCATGGCCGCCGACCGCGCCTCCTCGCAGGGGTCGCTGTTCGGCGGCGACCAAGCCGAGGCGCAACGGCCGCGCATTCCCAAGGCCGAGCCGTGGACCCCGGTCCAGCGCCTGGATGAGGAGCTGGCGGCGGTGGGTTTCTACCTGTCAGGCCACCCGCTGGACGATATGGTCACCGCCCTGCGGCGTCGCCGCACGGACCTGCTGGCCGACGTGATCCCCAAGGCCGAGGCGGGCGCCGAGGCGTTCCGCATGGCCGGCGTCGTGCGCCGCAAGCAGGAACGGGCCTCGCAGTCGAGCGGCGAGAAGTTCGCCTTCGTCACGCTCTCGGACCCGACCGGCGAATACGAGGTGCTATTCCCGCCGGAGTCGCTGCGCAAGTGCCGCGACCTGCTGGAGCCTGGCAAGGCCGTGGCGCTGAAGGTCCGGGCCAAGGCCCGCGACGGCGAGGTGCGGTTCTTCGGCGACGACGCCGAGCCTGTGGATAAGGCTGTGGAGAACGCGGTGGCTGGGCTGCGCGTCCACGTCGCGCCGCGCAGCGCGGAGATCGAGGCGCTGAAGAAGCGGCTGGAGAACGTCGCCAATCCCCGCGGCGGGGAGATCATCCTGGTCGCCAACATCGAACGCGGCCGCGAGATCGAGCTCAAGCTGCCGGGACGTTTCAGTCTGGACGTGTCGGTGCGCGGCGCCCTGAAGACCGCGCCGGGCGTGGTCTTCGTCGAGGATATCTAGTCCCGCTCAGCGCAGGTCGATGTAGCCGGGCGGCTTGGCCGGGCTCGGATGGGCGTTGAGGCCGCCGCGGTCGGAGTAGGGCGAGACGCCCGGCTTGTAGGGCTTGAAGTTCGGCGGCTGATACATCTCCGGCGCCTTGGGCGCAGCGGGGAAGGCCGGCGGCGCCAGGCTGGGCGTGGGCGCGCGCCGGGCGGGCGTCGGAGCGCCGTAGACCGGCGGCGGCGTGTACGGGGCGGCGGCCGGCGCCGGCCCCCACGTCCCAGGTTGCGGCTTGAGCGTGCCGCCCGAGCCGCCGAACGTGCCCTGGGCGAGAATGCCGAGACCGACGCCAAGCGCTATGATAGGTGTCATGAGCCCCTCCTGCCATCGCAGGATGCAGCTGGGCGGCGCCGCACGCAAGCGTCGCGGCGGCCGGACGCGCGAGGCTTGCATTTTCCGCGCTCAACCCCTATTTGGCGCGTCATTCCACACGCAGGTGTTTGGCGATGTGCGGGGAGACATCCCGCCATACCCATTCCGGTCCTCCACCTGGAGGGTTTGCCTGCGGCGGTTAACCGGAAAAAGGACGAAAAGCCGATGGCGCTTCCTGAATTCTCCATGCGTCAGCTCCTGGAAGCTGGCGCCCACTTCGGTCACCAGACCCACCGCTGGAACCCGAAGATGGACCGCTACATCTTCGGTTCGCGGTCGAACATCCACATCATCGACCTTTCGCAGTCGATCCCGCTGCTGCACCAGGCCCTGGTGAAGGTGCGCGAAGTCGCCGCCGGCGGCGGTCGCGTGCTGTTCGTCGGCACCAAGCGTCAGGCGTCGGAGCCGATCGCGACGGCGGCCAAGCGCAGCGCCCAGTACTATGTGAACCACCGTTGGCTGGGCGGCACGCTCACCAACTGGCGCACCGTTTCGGGTTCGATCCAACGCCTGCGCGAGCTGGAAGGCCTGCTCGACGGTGAAGGTCAAGGCCAGGGCCGCGGCAAGAAAGAACTGCTGCAGATGACCCGCGAGCGCGACAAGCTCGAGCTCAGCCTGGGCGGCATCAAGGACATGGGCGGCATCCCCGACCTGATGTTCGTGATCGACACCAACAAGGAGTCGATCGCCATCCAGGAAGCCCGCAAGCTGAACATCCCGGTCATCGCGATCCTGGACACCAACTGCGATCCGGACGGCATCACCTATCCGATCCCGGGCAACGACGACGCCGCCCGCGCGATCCAGCTGTACTGCGACCTGATGGCCGACGCCGTTCTCGACGGCCTGGCCGCCGGCCAATCGGCCGCTGGCGTGGATCTGGGCGCCTCGGTGGCGCCGGTTGAGCCGACCCTGGCCCGTGAGCTGACGCCGGAGCCGCAAGCGGCCCCGGCCGCCGAGGCCCCGGCCGCGGACCAGGAACAAGCCGGCTAAGACGCTTTCGGGCGTCTTGCTCAGCTTGACGAAAAACGATCATGGCCGGGCCCTATCAGGGTCCGGTCAAACCCATTCTGACTGATAAGGAGCTGACCATGGCGGAGATCACCGCTGCGCTGGTCAAGGACCTGCGCGAAAAGTCCGGCGCTGGCATGATGGACTGCAAGAAGGCCTTGCAGGAAAACAACGGCGACATGGAAGCGGCCGTCGATTGGCTGCGCACCAAGGGCCTCTCGAAGGCCGCCAAGAAGTCGGACCGCGCCGCGGCTGAAGGCCTGGTGGCCGGCAAGCTGAGCGCCGACGGCAAGACCGGCGTGCTGGTCGAGCTGAACGCCGAGACCGACTTCGTGTCGAAGAACGAGCTGTTCCAGAACGCCGCCCGCGACTTCGCGGACGTCGGTCTGACGATCGAAGGCGTCGACGCCATCACCGCGGCCAAGACGGCCAAGGGCGAAGTCGTCAGCGACGTGATCACCAACCTGATCGCGACGATCGGCGAGAACATGCGTCTGCGTCGTTCGGCCCGCCTGTCGGTCAGCGAAGGCGCCGTGGCCCTCTACCTGCACAACGCGCAGGGCGAAGGCGTGGGCCGTCTGGGCGTGCTCGTGGCTCTGGAAGGCGCGGGCGATCAGGCCGTGCTGAAGGAAGTCGGCCGCAAGATCGCTCTGCACGTCGCCGGCACCCCGACCCCGCCGCTGGCCCTGAACGAGGGCGACCTCGATCCGGCCGCCGTCGAGAAGGAAAAGAAGTTCCTGACCGACCAGGCGCTGGAATCGGGCAAGCCGCTGGCCGTCGTCGAGAAGATGATCGAAGGCCGGATCCGCAAGTGGCAGGAAGAAGTGGTGCTGCTGAAGCAACCCTTCGTCATGAACCCGGATCAGACCATCGAGCAGCTGATCGCCGAAACCGCCAAGGAAACCGGCGCGCCGGTCGCCGTGAAGGCGTTCGTGCGCTTCGCCCTGGGCGAAGGCGTGGAAAAGAAGCAGGACGACTTCGCCGCCGAAGTGGCGTCGATGACCGGCCAAGGCTGATCCGCCTGATTTAGGACGCCCCAAGGGCGCCGGGCCTTAGGCGGAGTGGATTCCGGTCCGCCGCCCGAAGGCCCGGCCCCTTTTTTTTGCCAAGAACGTTGAGCGTCGCGCTCAACGTGGGCGTTCGACGCGCACGGCGCCCTTGGTCTATGTAGTACCCAGCCAGATTCTCCACGGAAGCCGCAATGTCCGAAGCCAAGCCCCGCTACAAGAAGATCCTCTTGAAGATGTCGGGCGAGGTCCTGATGGGCGACGCGCTCTTCGGCATCGACACAAAGACGATCGAAGCGGTGGCCGAGGACATCAAGGAAGTGGTCGATCACGGGATCGAGCTCTGCCTGGTGATCGGCGGCGGCAACATCTTCCGGGGCGTCTCGCTGGCCGGGAAGGGCATGGACCGCGCCAACGCCGACTATATGGGCATGCTGGCCACGGTGATGAACGCCCTGGCGCTGCAAGGCGCGCTCGAGAAGATCGGCGTCTATACCCGCGTGCAGTCGGCGATCCCGATGGAAGCGGTCTGCGAGCCCTACATCCGCCGCCGGGCGCTGCGGCACCTGGAAAAGGGCCGGGTCGTGATCTTCGCCGCCGGCCTGGGCGCGCCGTTCTTCACGACCGACACCCCGGCGGCGCTGCGCACGGCCGAGATGGGCTGCGACGCGCTGTTCAAGGGCACCAGCGTCGACGGCGTCTACACCGCCGACCCCAAGAAGGATCCGAGCGCGCAGCGCTATGAGACGCTGAGCTACCAGGAAGTGCTGGCCAAGGACCTGCGGGTCATGGACGCCTCGGCCATCGCCCTGATGCGTGACAACCAAATCCCGATCGTGGTCTTTTCCATCCGTGAACGGGGCAACTTCTTCAAAGTGCTGAAAGGGCAGGGCGTCTTCACGACGATCGCCTGACCATTCGCCGAATTAGACCAATATCTTGGGAGATAATCCTATGGCTGCGGAAAAGCCGGTTCTCAGCAAGTATCGGGATCGCATGGACAAGGCGATCGCGGCTCTGAAGGACGAGTTCTCGAGCCTGCGGACCGGGCGGGCGTCCGCCGGCCTGCTGGATCAGGTGATGGTCGACGCCTACGGCTCGAGCGTGCCGTTGAACACCGTCGGGTCGGTCAGCGTCCCCGAGCCGCGCTCGATCAGCGTCAACATCTGGGACCGCGGCCTGGTGGTCTCGGTCGAGAAGGCGATCCGCAACGCCGGCCTGGGGCTGAACCCGGTCGTCGACGGCCAGAGCCTGCGCGTGCCGATCCCGCCGCTCACCGAGGAGCGCCGCAAGGACCTGGCCAAGATCGCCGGCAAGTACGCCGAGCAGCAGAAGATCGCCATCCGCAACGTCCGCCGCGACGCCAACGACGACCTGAAAAAGGCCGAGAAGGACAGCGCCATCACCCAGGACGAGCAGCGCCGGATGGAGGCCGAGGTTCAGAAGTTTACCGACGAGGCGATCAAGCGCGTCGACGAAGCCTTGAAAACCAAAGAACAAGAGATCATGCAGGTCTAATCGTCCCATCGGGAGCGAGGACGAACGGGAACCCATGGCTACGATCGATCAACAGCAGCCCGCGCCGCATGCGCCCCTGCACGTGGCGATCGTCATGGACGGCAATGGCCGTTGGGCGAAGCGCCGCGGCCTGCCGCGCCAGGTCGGACATCCGAAGGGGGTGGACGCGATCCGGCGGGTCGTCGAGGCGGCGCCTGCGCAGGGCGTCCGCTGGCTGACGCTCTATGCGTTCTCGACCGAGAACTGGCGCCGACCGGCGGGCGAGGTCGCCGAGGTCATGCGGCTGCTGAAGCTGTACGTGAACTCGGACCTCGACAAGCTGACGCGCGAGGGGGTGAAGATCCGCATCCTCGGCCGCCGTGCTGGCCTGCCGCCGGACGTCGCCGAGATCGTCGAGCGGGCCGAGCGCCAGACCGCGCATAACGACAAGTTCTTCCTGCAGGTGGCGTTCAACTACGGCGGCCGCGCGGACATCGCCGACGCCGCCCGGGCCCTGGCGGCCGAGGTCGCCGCCGGCCAGATCCGGCCCGACGACATCACCGAAGAGCTCCTGCAGGGCAAGCTGTCGACCGCCAGCCTTCCGGATCCCGACCTGGTGATCCGCACCAGCGGCGAGCAGCGGCTCTCGAACTTCCTCCTCTGGGAGACAGCCTATTCCGAGTTCGTCTTCCAGGACGTGCTCTGGCCCGACTACGGCGCCGATTATCTGCGGGCGGCGATCGAGGAATTCCAAAAGCGCGAGCGGCGCTACGGCGGCGCCGTGGCCGATAATGTCCTTGCCGCAGGCTAGGCGTTTCGACTGGGCCAATCTGGGCGTCCGCGTCGCCTCGGCCACCGTCCTGGTGCCCGCGGTGCTGGGCGCGGTGTGGTTCTCCGACATGCCGGGGCTGCGCTGGCTGTTCCTGGTGCTGGTGGCCGTGGCGGTGGCGCTGCTGGCCATCGAGTGGGGCGCGATGACCGCGCCGACCGCGCCGATCCGCGTCTCCACCGCGCTCACCGTGGCGATCTTGGTTGCGGCGTTCCTGGCCCACCAGAAACACATGCCGCTGGCCTGGGCGGCCGGCGCGCTGGGGGCAGTGGCTGCGGCCCTGGTGGCGCGCGGCGTGGCCGAGCGGCCGATGAACGCGGCGTTCGGGGTGGTCTATCTGGCGATCCCCGTGGTCTGCCTCGTGTGGCTGCGTGGCATGCCCGAGGGGCGGCAGTGGACGATCCTGCTGTTCGCGGTGGCCTGGGCCGCCGACATCGCCGCGTTCGCGGTGGGCAGCGCCCTGAAGGGCCCGAAGCTGTGGCCCAAGTTCTCGCCGAACAAGACCTGGTCCGGCTTCATCGGCGGCTTGGTCGCCGCAGCCGGCGCAGGGGCGGCGATGGCGGCGTTCAGCGCTATCGTGCTGAGCGTCCCGGCCGGCGCACTGATCGGCCTGGTCGGAGGTCTGGCGACCATGGCCGGGGATCTTTGGGAGTCGATGCTCAAGCGCCGGTTCGGCGTGAAAGATTCCGGGGACCTGATCCCCGGTCACGGCGGTTTGTTGGATAGAGTAGACGGCCTGATGTTCGCCGTGGTCGTGCTGGCGGCCGCCCGACTGGTCAATCATTGGGGATGGGCGCATTGACTTTGCCTCGCCGCGTCAGCGTTCTGGGTTCCACCGGCTCGGTCGGCGTTTCCACTCTCGATCTCCTGGAAAAGGCCGGCGCCGAGGTCGAGGTGACCGCCCTGACCGCCGGTCGCAACGCCGAGCGCCTGGCCGAGCAGGCTCTGCGCTGGCGGCCCAAGCTGGCGGTCATCGAAGACGAGACCAAGCTGCCTGAGCTGCGCCAGCGGCTGGACGGGTCCGGGATCAAGGTCGCGGCCGGTCATAGCGCCGTGGTCGAGGCCGCCGCTGCCGACGCCCAGTGGGTGATGTCTTCGATCGTCGGCTTCGCAGGCCTGGCGCCGACCCTGGCGGCGGCGCAGGCCGGCGCGGTGATCGGGCTGGCGAACAAAGAGAGCCTGGTCTGCGCAGGCCCCTCGCTGCTAAGGGCGGCGAAGCTGGCGGGCGGGGCGGTGATCCCGGTCGATTCCGAGCATTCGGCGATCTTCCAGGTGCTGGATCCGATGAACGTCCAGCGGGTCGACCGGCTGATCCTGACCTCGTCGGGCGGGCCGTTCCGCACCTGGTCGGCCGAACAGATGGCCCACGCCACCCCTGAGCAGGCCGTGGCCCACCCGAACTTCAGCATGGGCGCGAAGATCTCGGTCGATTCCGCGACCATGATGAACAAGGGCCTGGAGATCATCGAGGCCGCCTACCTGTTCGGCATGACCAATGAGCGGGTGGACGTGCTGATCCATCATCAGCAGATCATCCACAGCCTCGTGGAGTACAGCGACGGATCGACGCTGGCGCAGCTGGGCGCGCCGGACATGCGCACGCCGATCGCCTGCGCCTTCGCCTGGCCGGACCGCCTGCCGTGGCCGGCGCCGCGGCTGGATCTGGCCGCCATCGGTCAATTGACCTTCGAAGAACCGGACCTGCGCCGTTTTCCCGCCTTGAAGATCGCCAAAGAAGCTCTGGCGGCCGGTGGGGCCGCGCCCGCGGTGATGAACGCCGCCAACGAGGTCGCCGTGGCCGCCTTCCTTGACCGCAAGATTGGCTTTCTCGATATTGCCGCGACGGTGTCTGAGACCCTCGAACGCGTCGAATCTCAGGGCCTGGTCGCGGGGGCGGCGAATGGCGACACGCTCGAGAACGCTCAGGCGACCGATACGCTGGCGCGTCGCGTCGCCGGCGAGGTCGTCAGCGGCCTAGGGCGCTAGCCGCGCGGAGGAGTTACAGCAGATGCTCGATTTCATCCTCACCGCTCTGACCTTCGTCGTTCCCTTCGTCCTGGTGCTGGGGCTGGTGGTCACGATCCACGAGCTGGGCCACTTCCTGGCCGCCAAGATGTTCGGGGTCGCCATCGACCGTTTCTCCATCGGCTTCGGCAAGGCGATCGCCTCCTGGACCGACAAGTCCGGCGTCGAGTGGCGGATCGGCTGGATCCCGCTGGGCGGCTATGTCCGGTTCACCGGCGACGAGAACGCGGCCAGCGTGCCGGATGCGGAAGACCTCAACGCGATGCGCGACGTGATCGCCCGGCGTGAAGGCGAGGAGGCCGTGGCGCGCTATTTCCATTTCAAGCCGCTTTGGCAGCGGGCCGTCATCGCAGCGGCCGGGCCGATCGCCAACTTCGTGCTGGCCGTGGCGCTGTTCGCCTCGCTGTTGCTGGCGCTCGGACAGTACGTGTTGCCGGCCAAGATCGCGTCGGTCCAGCCCGGCAGCCCGGCCGAGGCGGCCGGCTTCCGGAGCGGAGACCTGATCGTCGAGGCCAACGGCCGGCGCATCAAAAGCTTCGACGAACTCGCGGTGATCGTGCAGGTGCGCGCCGAGGTGCCGACGGCCTTTGTCGTCGAGCGGGGAGGCCGCGAGGTCCCGATCAACGCCACGCCCCGCTGGGTCGAGCGCACCGATCCGGTCGCCGGGACCCACCGGCAGGGCGTGCTGGGCGTGACCCCGGCCCAGGCACGGGACGACTACGTCCATGTCCGCTACAACCCGCTTGAAGCCGTCGCCGGCGGCGTCCAGCGCACGTGGCGCACGCTCGAGACGACGGTCTACTATCTGGGCCGGATGGTCACCGGCCAGGTTTCGCCGGACCAACTCAGCGGTCCCCTCGGAATCGCCCGAATCTCCGGCAAAGTCGCGCAGGCTGGAGCCGAAGGGGCGCCGGATGTCGGGGGAATGATCCTCGGCAGCGGCGTCAATCTGCTCCAACTGGCTGCGTTCGTTTCGGTGAGCATCGGCTTCATGAATCTGCTGCCGATCCCTGTGCTGGATGGGGGACACTTGCTGTTCTACGCCTATGAGGCGGTGGCGCGGCGTCCGCTGGCGGCGCGGGTCCAGGCGGCGGGCTACCGGGTGGGGCTTGCGCTGCTGTTGGGTTTGATGTTGTTCGCCACCTGGAACGATCTGCAGCAACTGCGTGTGTTCAAAATCCTCGGCGGCGTTTTCTCCTGAAACCCGCGCTTTTCCATTGACGGCTGATACGATGCAAAGACCCCGCGCTAGCCGCGCCGCGCTCGCCTCCGGCCTTGCCTTGCTGATGGGCTCGACAGCGATCGTCTTTCCCAGCGCCGTCCTGGCGCAGGAACAGGCGACTCCGCCCCAGCCGCAGCCTGCGCCGCAGGACGTCGGCCAGCAGTCCGGTGTCGTCCAGCGCATCATCGTGCGCGGCAACGAACGGATCGAGCAGTCGACCGTGCTGTCCTACCTGCCGATCCAGCCCGGCGAGGTCCTGGACCCGGCCAAGGCCGACCTGGCGCTGAAGACGCTGTTCCGCACCGACCTGTTCGCCGACGTGAAGATCGAGCTGCAGGGCTCGGACATGATCGTGACGGTCGTCGAGAACCCGATCATCAACAAGGTGGTCTTCGAGGGGAACTCGGGCCTCAAGGAAGACAAGCTGCGCGACGAGGTCACCGTGCGCCCGCGCGGCATCTTCACCCGCGCCAAGGTGCAGCAGGACGTCCAGCGCATCGTCGAGCTCTATCGCCGCTCGGGCCGGATCTCGGCGACGGTGACGCCGAAGATCGTCGAACTGCCGCAGAAGCGCGTCGACCTGATCTTCGAAATCAACGAAGGCCCCAAGAGCGGGGTGCTGCGGGTCAACTTCCTGGGCAACAAGGAGTACTCGGACAACGACCTGCGCGACGTGGTCGTGACCGAACAGTCGAGCTGGTACAAGTTCTTCTCGAACAACGCCAACTACGACCCGGACCGCCTGGAGTACGACAAGGAGCAGCTGCGCAAGCACTATCGCAACCGCGGCTTCTATGACTTCCGCGTGGTCTCGGCGATCGCCGAGCTGGCGCCCGACAAGAACGGCTTCGTCGTCACCTACACGCTCGACGAGGGCAAGGAATACAAGTTCGGCAAGGTGACGGTCGAAACCGAGCTGCAGAAGCTCGACAAGAACGTCCTGCAGCAGCTGGTGCCGATCCGCTCGGGCGAGATCTACCAGGACGAAAAGATCGAGGCGGCGACCGACTCGCTGACCTTCGCGGCCGGCGCCGCCGGCTTCGCCGCCGTGGACGTGCGTCCGCGCTACACGCCGAACCGCGAGACCGGCCTGGTAGACGTGGTGTTCCAGGTCCGCGAAGGGCCGCGTGTGTACGTCGAGCGCATCGACGTCACCGGCAACACCCGCACGCTGGACTACGTCATCCGCCGCGAGATGAACCTCGTGGAAGGCGACGCCTATAACCGCGCCCTGGTCGACCGCTCGCGCAACAATGTCCGCGCGCTCGGCTTCTTCAAGGATGTGACGATCGACGAGGCGCCGGGATCTGCGCCCGATCGCACCCGCCTGCAGGTGAAGGTCGAAGAGCAGCCGACGGGCGAGCTCTCGTTCAGCGCCGGCTATTCGTCGGTCGACCAGCTGATCCTCGACCTCGGCGTCACCGAGCGGAACTTCCGTGGTCGCGGCCAGAGCCTGCGGGCCCGCGTGTCGGTCGGCTCGCTGCGTCAGCAGATCGACTTCGGCTTCACCGAGCCGCGGTTCCTGGGCCGAGACCTGGGCGCCGGTGTCGACCTCTACTCCTACCGCTACGACCTGACGGAGTACTCGGCCTATAAGACCGTGACCGTCGGCGGCAACATCCGGATGGCGTTCCCGCTGACGCTGAACTCGCGGATGTCGACGAGGTACACACTGCGTCAGGAAGACGTTCAGATCGACGACGCCTACTGCGATCCGACCGCGCCGCTGGTGTCGCTGTCGCTCTGCGCCCAGCGCGGCAAGTATCTGACGTCGCTGATCGGCTATACCTACCTCTACGATCGCCGGAACGACCCGATCAATCCGACCCGCGGCTTCCGTTTCGACGTCAGCCAGGACCTGGCCGGCATCGGCGGCGACGTGAACTACATCAGCACCGAAGTGACTGGCGGCTGGTATCACGGGTTCAACAAGGACTTCATCCTGAGCGTGACCGGGCAGGGCGGTTACATCGCCGGCTGGAGCGGGGACTCGGTGCGGGTCAACAGCCGCTTCTACAAGGGCGGCAACAGCTTCCGCGGCTTCGAGACCGCCGGCATCGGTCCGCGCGACACCAACTTCGGGCGCTCTGACGCGCTCGGCGGCCGCGCCTATGCGATCGGTTCGGCCGAGCTGACCATCCCGACCGGCCTGCCCGAGCAATACGGCATCAAGGCCGCGCTGTTCACCGACGTCGGCACGCTCGGCCTGCTCGACGACAAGGACAAGCTGAAGGCCGACGGCACCGTCGATCCGCTGATCTATGACGACCTGTCGCTGCGTGCGACGGCCGGTCTGTCGGTCTTCTGGCGCTCTCCGATGGGTCCGATCCGATTCGACTTCAGCCAAGTTTTGGCCAAAGAAGACTACGACAAGACCGAAACGTTCCGGTTCTCCACCTCAACCAGGTTCTAGATTCACCACATGACGATCAAAGCCCTTGTCGCGGCGACCTGCGTCGCCGCCATCACCGCTTCCGCTTCCAGCGCGGCTTTCGCGCAAGCGGCTGCGCCTGCCGCCCCGGCGGCGCCCGCGGTGACCCATGGCCCGGCGCTGCCCGGCGTCTGCACCGTCTCGGTGGAAGGTGCGATCGCAACCTCGACCGTCGGCAAGTACGTCCAGACCCGCCTGCAGCAGATCGCGACCCAGGTCGAAGCCGAGCTGAAGGCCGAGCAGACCGCGATCCAGAACGAAGCCAAGACGCTGGAGGGCCAGCGCGCGACGCTCGACCAGAACACGTTCGAGACCCGCGCCGCGGCCCTGCAGGTCAAGGCCAACGCCTATCAGCGCAAGGAGCAGCAGCGCTCGCGCGAGCTGCAGGCGACGCAACAGAAGGCCCTGGGCCGGGTGTACCAGGAGCTGACCCCGATCGTCAGCCAAGTGTACCAGCAGCGTCAGTGCAGCCTGCTGATCAACCGCGAAAGCATCGTGCTCTCGAACCCGTCGATGGACATCAGCCAGCCGGTCGTCACGGCGCTGAACGCCAAGATCACCCAGTTCACCTTCGATCGTGAACGCCTCGACCAAGCTGCGGCCCCGGCTGCGACTCCGGCTGCGGCGCCTGCGACCCGCAAGTAGGGCCGACTCGCGATAAAGGCGGGTCGAGCTGAGGATTCCCATGCCCGACCCCCGATTTTTTGAAGACCTCGGCCCTGTCACGCTCGCCGAACTGGCCAGCCTGACAGGCGCCGAACTTTCCGATGCGGACCAAGGCCAGCGCAAGGTCCGCGGCGTGGCCGTACTGGCCAGCGCCCAGGCCGACACCGTCACCTTCCTGACCGACAAGAAGCACGCCGCCGAGCTGGCCGCGGCAAAGGCCGCCGCGGTGTTCGTCACCGCGCGCGACAAAGACTTTGCGCCGCCGGGATGCGTGGCGCTGGTCACGCCGACGCCGCAGGCCGCCTACGCCGCGGCCGCGACGCGGCTGCACCGCGCGCGCCGCTACGGCGGCCCGGACCTCATCGCCGCCGATGCGGTGATCGAGGAGGGCGTGCATCTGGCGCCCGGCGTCGTGGTCGGACCGGGCGCGCAGATCGGCGCGCGGACCGAGATCGGCGCCAACACCGTCATCGGGCCGGGCGTCGCCATCGGCAGGGACTGCGTGATCGGCGCCAACGTCACCATCGGTTTTGCGCTGCTCGGCGATCGGGTGCGCATCCTGGCGGGCGCGCGGATCGGCGAACCGGGCTTCGGCGCCGCAGGCGGGGCCAAGGGCGTGGTCGACATTCCGCAGCTGGGACGCGTCATCCTGCAGGACGGGGTCACCATCGGCGCCAACAGCTGCATCGACCGTGGCGCGTTCGACGACACGGTGATCGGTGAAAACACCAAGATCGACAACCTAGTGCAGATCGCCCACAACGTGCGTGTGGGACGAAACTGCGTCATGGCTGCGCACACCGGCATCTCCGGCAGCGTCGTGATCGGCGACGGAGCGGCCTTCGGCGGCCGCGCGGGCGTGGCCGACCACGTCAAAATCGGTGACGGCGCGCAGGTCGCGGCCGCCGCAGGCGTGTTCCGCGACATTCCGGCCGGCGAGACCTGGGGCGGCGTGCCCGGACAACCCATTCGACGCTGGATGCGGGAGGTGGCGTGGCTGTCGCGCTCCGCCAACCGCAAGGGGACCGACCAATGAGCAACGACGCGGCGACAGCCGAGGTCTCGATCGACATCTCCGAGATCCTGGAACGGATTCCGCATCGCTATCCGTTCCTGCTGGTCGACCGGGCCGAGGAGTATCGGCCCAACGAGTCGATCGTCGGCATCAAGTGCGTGACCATCAACGAGCCGTTCTTCCAGGGGCACTTCCCGGACTATGCGGTGATGCCCGGCGTGCTGATCGTCGAGGCGATGGCCCAGACCGGCGCGGTGCTGATGTCGAAGACGCTGAACGTCGATCGCGCCGGCAAGACCATCCTGTTCACCTCGGTCGACAACTGCCGCTTCCGGCAGCCGGTGCGGCCGGGCGACGTCCTGCGCATGCACGTCAAGGTGCTGCGCGCCCGCGGGGGGCTCTTCAAGTTCGAAGGCAAGGCCATGGTCGGCGACAAAACCGCTGCGGAAGCGGAGTTCGCGGCCATGCTGGTGGAGACCCCATGAGCATCGACGTCCATCCCAGCTCCGTCGTCCACCCCAAGGCCCAGCTGGCCGAGGGCGTGGTGATCGGCCCGTTCTGCACCGTCGGCCCCGACGTCAAGCTCGGCGCGCGGACGAAACTGTCCTCGCACGTGGTGGTCGACGGCGTGACCACGCTCGGCGAGGACAACCAGGTCTATCCGTTCGCCATGCTCGGCGGTCCGCCGCAGCACACCGCCTACAAGGGCGAGCCGACCCAACTGGTGATCGGCGACCGCAACGTCATCCGCGAGCACGCGACGATGAACACCGGGACGGTCGGCGGTGGCGGCGTGACCAAGGTCGGCTCAGACGGATTCTACATGATCGAGAGCCATGTCGGGCACGACTGCGTCCTCGGCGACCAGGTGATCCTGACCAAGCAGGCGACGCTGGGCGGGCACTGCGAGATCGCCGACTTCGTGATCGTCGGCGGCCTGGCCGCTGTGCACCAGCGCACCCGTGTCGGGCGCCACGCGATGATCGGCGGCCTGGCGGCGGTCGTGAAGGACGTGATCCCCTACGGCTCGGTGTGGGGCAACCATGCGCACCTCGAGGGCCTGAACCTCCTGGGGCTCAAGCGCCGTGGCTTCAGCCGCGAGACGATCAACACCATGCGGGCGGCCTATCGGATGCTGTTCGCCGACGAAGGCACCTTCCAGGAGCGGCTCGACGACACGGTCGAGACCTATTCGGATTCGCCGGAGGTCATGGAGATCGTCGACTTCATCCGCGCCGACGCCAGCCGGCCGCTCTGCCTGCCGGAGCGGGAGGTCTAAGACGTGCGGAAGCTCGGGCTGATTGCGGGCGGCGGGAACCTGCCGGTCGAGATCGCGCAGCACTGCGAACGCGCCGGGCGGCCGTTCTTCATCATTCGGCTGAAGGGTTTCGCGGGTGAGGAAATCGCCCGGTTCCCGGGGGCCGACATCGGCATCGCCGAGCTCGGCAAGTGCTTCAAGGCGCTGAAGCGGGCCGGCTGCGAGGCTGTCACCCTGGTCGGGACGGTCGATCGGCCGGACTTCAAGGCGCTGTCGCCCGACCTGCGCGGCCTGATGGCGCTGCCCGGGGTGATCGCCGCGGCGCGCAAGGGCGACGATGCGCTGCTGCGCCAGCTGCTGGGCGAGTTCGAGAAGGAAGGCTTCGCCGTCGAGGGCGCGCACGAGGTGATGGGCGACCTGACCCTGACGGCCGGCCCGCTGGGCGCGGTGGCGCCGAGCGACGAGCAGATGGCCGACGTGCAGCACGCGCTGCGCGTGGCGCGGGCGATCGGCCAGCTGGACGTCGGGCAGGGCGCTGTCGTCTGCGAGGGCCTGGTGCTGGCTGTCGAGGCGCAGGAAGGCACCGACGCCATGCTGCGCCGGGTCGCCGAACTGCCGCGCAACATCCGCGGCAGCGCCGAGGCGCCGCGAGGCGTGCTCGCCAAGGCCCCCAAGCCGATCCAGGAAACGCGTATCGACCTGCCGACCATCGGGCTGGGCACCATCCAGCGGGCGGCCCAGGCCGGGCTGGCCGGGGTGGCGGGCGAGGTCGGCCGGCTGCTGGTGCTCGACCGCGAGGCGGTGATCGCGCTGGCCGACGAGCTGGGCATCTTCGTGGTGGGCGTGGAACCGCCGAACGCGCCGTGAGCAAGCCGCTCTGCGTCATGCTGGTCGCGGCCGAGGCCTCGGGCGACGATCGCGGCGCGGGTCTGGCGCGGGCCCTGCGCGCGCGCCTGGGCGACGGGGTGCGCTTTGTCGGCGTGGGCGGCGAGCGCATGGCGGCCGAGGGCGTGCAGAGCCCGTTCGACATCGCCGAGCTGTCGATCCTCGGGCTGCTGGAAGGCCTGATGGCCTATCGCAAGGTGGTGGCGCGGGTCGAGGACACCGTCGCCCTGGCCAAGCGCGAGAAGCCCGACGTGGTGGTGCTGATCGACTCCTGGGGCTTCACGCTGCGGGTGGCCCAGCAACTGCGCAAGCTCGACCCGAAGCTGCCGCTCATCAAGTATGTCGCTCCGCAGGTCTGGGCGACGCGCCCCGGGCGCGCCAAGACCCTGGCCGCCACGGTCGACCACCTGTTGTCGATCCACGTGTTCGATGCGCCGTATTTCGAGGCCGAGGGGCTGCCCGTCACCTTCGTCGGCAATTCCGCCCTGACGCTGGACTTCTCGCAGGCCGACGGCGGGCGGCTGCGCGCCCAGCTCGGCATCGCCCCGCAGGCGCCGGTGCTGCTGGTGCTGCCCGGCAGCCGGCCAGGCGAAATCAGCCGCGTCCTGCCGCCGTTCGCCGACGCCGTGGCCATCCTGAAGGCCGCGCGGCCCGACCTTGAGGTGATCATCCCGGCCGCGCCGACGGTGGCCCAGAGCGTCAAGGCCCAGGCCGCCGGCTGGGCGCATGTGGTCGAGGGCGAGAGCGCCAAGCTCGACGCCATGAAGGCTGCGACGGTGGCGCTGGCCTGTTCCGGCACCGTCACTACCGAACTGGCGCTGGCCGGCGTGCCGATCGTGGTGGGCTACCGCCTGGGCGCGATGACCCACGCCATCCTGAAGCGGCTGATCCGCACGCCCTACATCACGCTGTTCAATATCGCGGCCAAGGACTTCGTCGCCCCGGAGCTGGTCCAGGACGACTGCAACGGCCCGGCCCTGGCCCGCGAGGTCGCCTTGCGCCTGGACGATCCGGCGCTGCGCGAGCGGCAGGCGGCGGCTCAGAGCGCCGCCCTGCAGAAGATGGGGCGCGGCGGCCCCGATCCGTCAGACGTGGCGGCCGAGGCCGTCCTGAAAGTGCTGGGGTCGCGAGCGTAGCGGCGGGGCGTCCAGCACGTACTGCTGGATGTCGGGGCCGGCGACGCAGACATGCAGCTCGCTCCAGGTCGGATTGACCGGCCCGACGCCCAGCTTGCGCAAGGCCGGCAGGAAGCGATCCTCAAGGTAGTCCTTGAGGTCCTCTTCATTGTCCCAGATGTCGACCGTGTGCGCGCCGGCCTCGTCGAAGGCGGCGATGTGCAGCAGGCAGCCGGCCGGCGGATCGTGATCCCAGCCGATCTCGGCGCGAACCTGTTCGTAGATGTCACGGGTGACGTGCGGCTCGTTCAGCTTCGCCATGAAAGCCATGGGGATGCTCCTCATGCGGTTTGCGCAGAGAACCCTACGAGCATGAACGGCCGCCGCAACCTAGGCGTATGCCTGAGCGCCAAAGCAAAAGCCCCGCCCGGTGGTCCGGGCGGGGCTGATGTCTTGGTCGTCGATCGGGCCTAGCGCTTGTCGACCGCGACGTAGTCGCGTTGCGCCGCGCCGGTGTAGATTTGACGCGGACGGCCGATCTTCTGCGACGGATCCTCGATCATTTCCTTCCACTGGCTGATCCAGCCCACGGTGCGGGCCAGGGCGAACAGCACGGTGAACATCTCCGGCGGGAAGCCGAGGGCGCGCAGGGTGATGCCCGAGTAGAAGTCGACGTTCGGGTAGAGCTTGCGCTCGACAAAGTAGGGGTCGTTGAGCGCGATCTTCTCGAGCTCGATGGCCACCTTCAGCAGCGGGTCGTCCGAGTGGCCGACTTCCGCCAGCACTTCGTGGCAGGTCTGTTGCATGACCTTCGCGCGCGGGTCGTAGTTCTTGTAGACCCGGTGACCAAAGCCCATCAGGCGATAGCGACGGTCCTTCACGCCCTGGACGTACTCGGGGATGTTCTCCACCGAGCCGATCTCGGCCAGCATGTTCAGCGCTTCTTCGTTCGCGCCGCCGTGGCTGGGGCCCCAGAGGCAGGCGATGCCGGCCGCGATGCAGGCGAATGGATTGGCGCCCGACGAACCGGCCAGGCGGACGGTCGAGGTCGAGGCGTTCTGCTCGTGGTCCGCATGCAGGATGAAGATGCGGTCCATGGCGCGCGTCAGCACCGGGTTCGGCTTCCAGTCCTCGGCCGGGACCGAGAAGCACATGCGCAGGAAGTTTTCCGAATAGGACAGGTCGTTGCGCGGATGCACGAACGGCTGGCCCTTGAAGTACTTGAACGCGCGCGCAGCGATCGTCGGCATCTTGGCGATCAGCCGATGCGACGAGATCATCCGTTGTTCCGGATCATCGATGTTGGTGCTGTCGTGATAGAAGGCCGACAGGGCGCCGACGGCGCCGACCATGATCGCCATCGGGTGGGCGTCGCGGCGGAAGCCCATGAAGAACCTATCGAACTGCTCATGCAGCATCGTGTGATAGGTGATGTTGTGTTCGAAGGCCTCGAACTCCTTGGCGTTCGGCAGGTCGCCGTTCAGCAGGAGGTAGCAGACTTCGAGGAAGCTCGACTTCTCGGCCAGCTGGTCGATCGGGTAGCCGCGATGCAGCAGCACGCCCTTGTCGCCGTCGATGAAGGTGATCTTGCTCTCGCAGCTCGCCGTCGAGGTGAAGCCCGGGTCGTAAGTGAAGACGTCGGCCTCGGCGTAGAGTTTTCGAATATCCACGACGGCGGGGCCGTCCGTGCCCTTGAGGATCGGCAGCTCGACCGACTTGCCGTCGAAACTCACCTTAGCCGTGTCGCCCATGCCATTCCTTCCGTCTTGCAGGAGTCAAACGCCCGTTTCAGGGTGCCTTATAGCGCCTTATGCGGACTGTGAAAGCGCGTCGTCGAGACGCCCCAAACTTTCCGGTTTCCCAAGGCTCACAAGGGCTCCGGCCAGATCAGGGGCAGGAGACCCTCCAGAGAGGACGCCGCGTAAGGCCGGGCCGAACTTGCCCATGCCCACGCCTTCGGTCTCGGCGAAGCCGCGAAGCGCCGCCTCGAGCGCCGGAACCGCCCATTCAGCCTGGCCGTCGAGGTGCTCGCGCAGGCGGCCGAGCCGCGCGCGGGTCTCGTCGGTCAACAGACCCTTGGCTTTCTCCGGCAGCTCAAGCGGACGGCGCTTGAGGGCGAAGACGGTTGCGTCGGCCAATTCCAGCATGGTCTTGGCGCCGTCGCGCACCAGAGGGACCGTGCGTTCGATAATCGCCTCGTCGCCGCCGTGGAGCGGGAAGTCGCGGCTCTTGTGGACGCCGACTACGAGCTCGGCCAACCGGGCGGGCTCGGCCTGGCGGATGTAGTGGTTGTTGAGGTGGTTCAGCTTGTCCCAGTCGAGCCGGGCCGGGGCGCCGACCAC
>NZ_JAPMTQ010000044.1:0-33714 GCF_026411515.1 Phenylobacterium sp. 58.2.17
GGGGGGGGGGGGGGGGGGGGGGGGGGGGGGGGGGGGGGGGGGGGGGGGGGGGGGGGGGGGGGGGGGGGGGGCGGGGGCGCCCCCCCCCCCGCCCCCCACCGCCATCATGCGGGTCAGCTCGGCGGCCGGGTCGGCGCCGTCGTCCCAGAGGCTGCCCCAGGGCTGGGCCACGCCCAGCGGCCGGGAATCGACGTCGGTGACGTAGCGCTGGCCCTGGTCGACCGAGGCCTTGACCTTGCGCAGGGCGGGCTCGCCGTCCTCGCCATAGAGCCAGTCGACGGTGAACTTGTCCCAGCCGCCGATGTCGGTCCCATAGGCGTCGGAGAGGTCGATGCGGCCGTCCTTCAACAGCACCCGCGGGGCCGGATAGTCCATGACGCTGGCGCGGTCCTGGGTCGAGCCGGCGAAATTGTGGGCGAAGCCGATCGAGTGGCCGACCTCGTGGGCCGAGAGCTGGCGCAGGCGGGCCAGCGACACCTGGATCGGGTCGTTGGGACCGCCGGTCCCGTTGTGGTGGGCGCCGACCAGACCCTCGAAGATCAGCATGTCCTGGCGCACCCGCAGGGCGCCCAGCAGCACGGAGCCCTTGACGATCTCGCCGGTGCGCGGGTCGACCACGGCCTGGCCGTAGGACCAACCGCGGGTGGCGCGGTCGACCCAGTTGATGACGTTGTAGCGGACGTCCAGCGGGTCGGCGCCCTCCGGCAGCACCCTGACCTGGAAGGCGTCAATGAAGCCCGCGGCTTCGAACGCCTGGCTCCACCAGGCCGCGCCCTCGACCAGGGCGCTGCGGATCGGCTCGGGCGCGGCGCGGTCGACATAGAAGACGATCGGCTTCCTGACCGGCGAGCGGGCGGCGGACGGGTCGGTCTTCTCCAGCCGGAAGCGGTTGGCGTAGCGCTGGACGATCTCCTCGCCGAGCGGGGCGGCGTAGTCGAGCACCATGGTCGAGAAGCCGCCGGTGCGCGGGTCGAAGGCTCGCGGCTGGTAGCCGGGCTCGGGCAGCTTCACCAGGCTGTGGCGGACCTCGAAGGTGATCAGCTTGGGGTCGGGGGCGATGTTGCGCACCTCGGGCCCCGGGGTGTCGGAGGCGTAGGTCTGGCGGGCTTCGAACTCGAGGTTCTCGGGGAACACCTTCACCGCGCCGGGGTCGGCGATGGAGAGGTCGGGAACCAGCTTGTAGCCGGTCTCGCCGGCCTGTTTCAGGGCGTCGGCGACGCCGATGCCGTCGCGGGTCAGGAAGCTGGCGATGTCGACCAGGAGGCGGCCGTCGGCCGTGGTCTCGACGACCTCGCCGGCCCAGACGGTGGAGACCGAGAAGGCCTCGCGAGCGGCGGCCTGCTCGGCGTCGGGCGCGCCGGCGGCGCGGAACTTATGGTTTTCGAACTCGGCCACCACCTTGCGGCCGATGCGGCGGAAGGCCAGCACCTGGGCCTCGCCGATGCGGGCGCGATCGAGGCCGACCGGGGCCGAGCCGAGGCCGGTCTTCAGCGCCGCGACGTAGAGAAAGCGGCCGCTGACGCCTTGCGCGTCCGGGGCGGGCAGCGACAGCAGGATGCGGCCCTTGGCCTTGTCGACATAGACCGGCAGCAGGCCGTCCTGGCGCACCGCGCCGGCGGTGGCGGCGGGCGGTCTGTCGGGCGCAGCCGCGGCGGGCGGCGCAAGCGCCAGACACATCGCCATCGCCGCGGCCGAAGCCGTGGACAGCAAACCAAATCGAACCATGAAAACGCCCCCTTTTGCGCGACCAACCTAGGGTCGTTCCAGTCATGCGGTCCAGGGCGCGACCGCATGCCCGGGTTATCATTGATCACCTTGACGTAAACGTAAGCACCGACTTACGGTGTCAGCTAATAGAAACGACAGCGTCCAGGGAGGGCGCCGCATGGCCACTGACCTTCGTCGGCCCAATCGCACCTTCACGATTCGCCAGCTGTGCCTGGAGTTCAAGTGCACTCCGCGCGCCCTGCGCTTCTACGAGGACAAGGGCCTGATCTCGCCGGCGCGGGACGGCATGAACCGGGTCTACTCCTACAAGGACCGCGCCCGGCTGCAGCTGATCCTGCGCGGCAAGCGGGTGGGCCTGGCCCTGGCCGAGATCGGCCAGATCCTCGACCTCTACGAGCTGAACGACGGCGGGGCGGCGCAGAACGCCAAGTCGCTGGTCAAGTTCCGCGAGCGGATCGTCGAGCTGGAGGCCCAGCGCAACGACATCGAGCAGGCGATCGACGAGCTGCGCAAGGGCTGCGACGCGCTGGAGCAGCGCCTGGCGGCGACGCGCCCCGACCTGCTGCCGCGCGCGGCCGACTACGACCAGGTGCTGCGCGAGCGGCTGGGCGACCTGGAACACGCCAAGTAATCGCCGATCACGGTTCGCCGTGCGCCTGCAACCACGATAATCTTTCGGGGCTTTCGACGCGGTCGGGAGCCCCTTTCGCCGTCATCGGCCCGTCATTGGAGCGGACATGCCCTATCAGCCCCCCGTACGCGACCACCTGTTCCTGCTGCGCGATGTGCTGGAGATCGAGAAGTACGCCAACCTGCCGGGCTTCGCCGACGCCTCGATGGACGTCGTCTCGCAGATCGTCGAGGAGGCCGGCCGCTTCACGGGCGAGGTGCTGGCCCCGCTGAACAGCGTCGGCGACAAGCAGGGCTGCGTCTGGAACCCGGACCACACGGTCACCACCCCGGCCGGCTTCAAGCAGGCCTACGCCCAGCTGGTCGAGGGCGGCTGGCCGGCGCTGGGGGCCGAGCCGGCCTATGGCGGCCAGGGCCTGCCGCACGTGGTCAACCTGTCGTTCTCGGAGATGAGCTCGTCGGCCAACATGGCCTTCTCGATGTATCCGCGCCTGACCCACGGCGCCTATTCGGCGATCCTGAACGGCGGCTCCGACGCCCAGAAGGACCTCTACCTGCCCAAGCTGGCCTCGGGCCAGTGGGGCGGCACCATGAACCTGACCGAGCCGCACTGCGGCACGGACCTTGGCCTGCTGCGCACCAAGGCGGTTCCGCAGGGCGACGGGACCTACAAGATCACGGGCGGCAAGATCTGGATCTCGGGCGGCGAGCACGACATGGCCGAGAACATCGTCCATCTGGTGCTGGCGCGGATCGAGGGCGCCCCGGAGGGCACCCGCGGCATCAGCCTGTTCATCGTCCCGAAGTTCATTCCGGACGCCGACGGCAAGCCGGGCGCGCGCAACAGCGTCTATTGCGACGGCCTCGAAGAGAAGATGGGCATCCACGGCAACGCCACCTGCGTGATCCGGCACGAGGAGTCGGTCGGCTGGCTGGTCGGCGAGGAGAACAAGGGCCTGTCGCTGATGTTCGTGATGATGAACGAGGCGCGGATCGGGGTCGGCCTGCAGGGCGTGGCCCAGGCCGAGGCCGCCTATCAGGCCGCCGCCGCCTTCGCCAAGGAGCGGCTGCAGGGCCGCTCGCTGACCGGGCCGAAGAACCCCGACGGCCCGGCCGATCCGATCATCGTCCACCCGGACGTGCGGCGGATGCTGATGGACTCCAAGGCGCTGATCGAGGGCGGCCGCGCCTTCCTGTTCTGGACCGCGCTGCAGGGCGACCTGGCCCACGCCAGCCCCGACGAGGCGGTGCGCCAGAAGGCCGGCGACTACATGGCGCTGATGACCCCGGTGGTGAAGGGCTTCCTGACCGACAAGGGGCTGCAGATCTGCTCCAATGCGGTGCAGGTGCACGGCGGCTCGGGCTTCACCGAGCACTTCCCGGTCAGCCAGTACATGCGCGACGTGCGCATCGCCCTGATCTACGAGGGCACCAACGGGGTGCAGGCGCTGGACCTGGTCGGACGCAAGCTGGCGGCCCAGGGCGGCCGGGCGGTGATGAGCTTCTTCGCCGAGATCGACGCCTTCGTCGAAGCCAATGGCGCGGACAAGGAGCTGAAGCCGTTCCTGGACGGCCTGGCCAAGGCCAAGGGCGAGCTGCAGGACGCCACCATGTGGCTGATGCAGAACGGGCTGATGAACCCGGACAACGCCGGCGCGGCCTCGACCGACTACATGCACCTCTTCGGGCTGACGGCGCTGGCCTACATGTGGGCGCAGATCGCCAAGACCGTGCAGGCCAAGATCGCGGGCGGCGAAAGCGACCCGTTCTACGCCAACAAGCTGGTGGTCGGCCGCTACTATGTCGAGCGCATCCTGCCCGAGACCGGCGGCCACCTGGCCAAGCTGAAGACCGGCTCGGAGCTGATGATGGCGCTGCCGGCGGAGGCGTTCTGATGGCCAGCTACACCGCCGACGTCGCCTGGAGCCTGCGCGAGGGCGAGGACTTCGCCAAGGGCCGCTACAGCCGCGGCCATGTGATCAGCTTCGACGGCGGGCTGATCGTGCCGGCCTCGGCCTCGCCGCACGTGGTCGGCAAGTGGGCGGTGCAGGAGGCGGTCGACCCGGAGGAGATGTTCGTGGCGGCGCTGTCGAACTGCCACATGCTGACCTTCCTGCATAAGGCGCGGCTGGCCGGGTTCGTGGCGACGTCCTATCGCGACCATGCCAGCGGGATCATGGAGGAGATCGCGCCGGGCAAGATGGCGGTGACCAAGGTGACGCTGTCGCCGAAGATCGAATGGGACGGCGAGGCGCCCAACGCCGAGATGCTGGCCCACCTGCACCACGAAGCGCACGAGGAGTGCTTCATCGCCAATTCGGTGAAGACCGAAGTAAGCGTGGGGTGAGCGGGGTTTGCTGGAGCAGGCGCTGTAGCCGCTCGCTCAGCGCCGCGCCGTCCTTCAGCTCGCATTCCCAGATCGTCTCGACCCGCCAGCCGGCCGCCGCCAGCTCGGCCGCGGTGCGCTGGTCGCGGGCGATGTTGCGGGCGACCTTGGCGATCCAGTACTCGCGGTTGGCCTTGGGCGTCCGCGACCCGCGCGGGCAGTCGTGGCCGTGCCAGAAGCAACCGTGCACGAGGATCGCCAGCCGCCGGCCCGGCAGGACGATGTCGGGCGTGCCGGGCAGGTCCTTGCGGTTGAGGCGGTAGCGGGCGCCGAGCGCGGTCAGCGCCTTGCGCACCTTGAGCTCGGGCGTGGTGTTCTTGCCCTTCACCCGGGCCATCACCGCCGAGCGTTTTTCGGGGGTGAAGACGTCGCTCATGGCCGCAGGCTTTTCGGGGTTCGGCCCAGGCGCAGGGTCCCGGTCAGCGCCCGCGCAGCGATCTGGCGGCCGCCCGGCGCCTTGGACATCGGCGTGAAGACCGCGTCGCGGACGAACGGGCCCAGCCAGCCGCCAGACTGGAACATCGGCGTCAGCCAGCGCGACATGAACTGGTAGAGCCCGGCGTGGCGGCGGCGCGCGGCCTGGAAGCCGCGGACCGAACGCGGGGCGTCCTCGCCCAGCCGCTCGGCCAGCTCGACGGCGTCGATGATCCCCATGTTCGCGCCCTGGCCGAGCTGGGGGCTGGTCCCGTGGGCGGCGTCGCCGATCAGCACGAACGGCCCCTGCGACCAGCGGCCGACCCGGACGTCGCGATAGCTGGCGCGGGAGAACTGCGCCGGGTCCTGGAACTGCTCGACGATCGGCGCGGCCTGCGGCCACATGGCGACCGCGCGCCTGCGCCAGGCCGCCAGGTCGCCGCTGAGAAACCCGTCCATCTGCGTCACCGGCAAGGACCAGAAGAAGCTGACCAATTCGGCCCGTCCGCCGTCAGGACCGCGCCCGATCGGCAGCACGCCCATCATGGTCGAGGCGCGATCATAACGCTGGGAAAGCGACCCGGCGAAGGCGCCGGTCTCGTCGCGGGCGTTGGCCCAGACCGCGCCCCATGGATAGACCGGGGCCTTGGCGTCGGGGCGCAGCTGCGCGCGCAGGCGCGAGGCCGAGCCGTCGGCCACGACCACCAGGTCGAAGGGGCCGTGGCGCGCGCCGGCCGTGTCGACCAGGACCGGGGCGGCGCCGTGCTCGAAGCTCGCCACGTCGACGCCGGTGCGCAGCGCGACGCCGGCGCTCTCCAGCCCGTCATGCAGGATGTCGAACAGGGTGGCGCGGTGCACGCCGACCCCGAAAGCGTCCGGTCGCCAGTCGGCGTAGCGCATATCCATGATCAGCCGGCCGCGCAGGTCGCGGCCATCCAGCCGCTCGACCCGTGCGCCGCGGGCGACGACCTGCTCGGCGAGGCCCAGCTGGCGCAGGGCCGCCAGGCCCGACGGCTGCAGGAGCAGCCCCGAGCCGAGCGGACGCGGCTGCTGGAACGCCTCCAGCAAGGTCACCACATGACCCTTGCGCGCCAGGGCGCGCGCCGCCGCCATGCCGGCGACGCCGCATCCGACGACCGCGATCCTCAGGAGCTTAGAGCCCCTCGAACAGCGCGGTGGAGAGGTAGCGCTCGGCGAAGCTCGGGATGATCGCGACGATCAGCTTGCCCGCGTACTCGTCGCGCGAAGCCAGGTCGAAGGCGGCGGTCAGGGCCGCGCCCGACGAGATGCCGACCGGCAGGCCCTCTTCCTTGGCCACGCGGCGGGCCATGGCGAAGCTGTCGTCGTTCGACACCTGGATGATCTCGTCGATCACGCCGCGGTCGAGGATCGAGGGCACGAAGCCGGCGCCGATGCCCTGGATCTTGTGCGGGGCGGGCTGGCCGCCCGAGAGCACGGGCGAGGCCTCGGGTTCGACCGCGACCATCTTCACCGACGGCTTGCGGGCCTTCAGCACCTGGCCGATGCCGGTGATGGTGCCGCCGGTGCCGACGCCGGAGATCACCGCGTCGACCTTGCCGTCGGTGTCGTTCCAGATTTCCTCGGCGGTCGAGACCCGGTGGATGAGCGGGTTGGCCTCGTTGTCGAACTGTTGGGGCATCACCGCGCCGGGGGTGGCCTCGACGATCTCGCGGGCGCGGGCGACGGCGCCGGCCATGCCGCGCTCGGCCGGGGTCAGCTCGAGCTTGGCGCCGAGGATCAGCAGCATCTTGCGACGCTCGATCGACATGCTTTCCGGCATGACCAGGGTGATCGGGTAGCCCTTGGAGGCGGCGACGAAGGCGAGCGCGATGCCGGTGTTGCCGCTGGTCGGCTCGACGATCGAGCCGCCGGGCTTCAGTTTGCCGGTGGCTTCCAGCCATTCGATCATCGCCACGCCGATGCGGTCCTTGACCGAGGCCAGCGGGTTGAAGAACTCGAGCTTGGCGACGACCTCGCCCTTGGGCTTCAGCGCCTTGGTCAGGTTCGGCAGGCGGACCAGCGGGGTGTCGCCGATCAGGTCGATGACGGAGTCGAAGATCTTGCCGCGGCCGGAACGCTTGTAGCGGGCTGCGTCATAGGTGGAGTCGGCCATGGCTCTCTCGTCGGTTGGCTGTGCCGCACAACCTAAGGGCCCCGGCCGGATTTGGAAGCGCACTTCTTCTGTTTCGTGCGCCAGTCTGGCTATTCGGCGGCGACGGCCGCCTGCCGGGCGAGCAAGGGTTCGAGGATCTGCTCGGCCAGCCAGCGGACCACCGGGACCACGACCCCGTCGCCGACCACGTGCAGGGCGCCGGTGGCGGCGGGCGGCAGGGCGTAGCCGTCCGGCAGGCCCATCAGCCGGGCGCCTTCACGCGGTGAGACCAGGCGGCTGCGGACCTGGCCGTGCTCGACCACCACCAGGGTCTGGCGCGAGGAGCCGCCGCGCGGGGTGCGCAGGCAGCCGGCCAGGCCGTCGAAGCGGACCTCGGCGCGCTGCACGCGCTGGCCGTTCTCGACCCGCATCCGTCGGAAGACGGCGCCGACCTGGCGGGTTTCGCTGCGCCGCGCGGCCTCGATCTTGGCCAGGTGCTGGGGGGCCATCAGCGCCAGCAGCGCCGCGGTCTTGTCGGGCGCGTGCCAGGTCACCGCCGCGTCGGGCTCCAGCAGGGCGGCGAGGTCGGTGTTGCGGGCGGCGGGCGCCGCGCCGCGCCACCAGATCCAGCGGCGGGCCAGGTGCTCGGGCAGCCGGGCGTGGGCCTCGCGCACCGCGCGGGTCTGGAACGGGCTCTCGCCGATCAGGCCGGGCGCAGGCGGCGCGCGGGTGGCGATCACGAAGACCCGCGGCCGCGATTGCGGGGTGAAGCGGGCGGCGTCGATCTCCAGCGCCCCGAAGGCGTAGCCCTGGTCGGCCAGCGCCTGGCAGAGGGCGGTGAAATCCTCGCCGCCATGCGAGGTGAGCAGGCCGCTGACGTTCTCGATGACCACGGCGCGGGGGGCGGCCTCGCCCAGCGCCTGGATCAGCCGCCAGAAGCCGAAGAAGGCCGAGGAGCGTCCGCCGGCGAGGCCCGCGCGGGCGCCGGCGAGGCTGAAGTCCTGGCAGGGCGAGGAGGCCCAGGCGAGATCGGCGTGCGGGGGCAGGGCGGCCGGCTCGATCGCCCAGACGTCGCCCTCGTGGAAGTGCTCGGCGGCGTCGGCGAAGTTGGCGCGGTAGGTCGCCGCCTTCAGCGGGTCGAAGTCGTTGGCGAAGGCGCAGCTCCACGCCGGCCCCAGGCCGAGGCGGGCCATGCCGCCGCCGGCGAAAAATTCGTAGAAGGAAAGCGCCCGACTCATTGCGCGTTGAGTCTACCCTGGCCGCCGCCATGCGAAAGGACGCCGTATGCGACATGCTCTCCTGATCACCGCCGCCGCGGCGCTGCTGCTCGCCGCCTGCCAGCCGCAGGCGCCCGACGGGTCGGTGGCCCAGCCGCCGGCCGACGCGCCTCCGCCCGCCGCAGCTCCGGCTCCGGCCGCAGCCCTGCCCGCCGCCTTCCAGGGCGACCTGGACGCCCACGGGACCGAGCCCTTCTGGGCGGTGAAGATCCGCGAGGGGCAGATCGAGTTCTCGACCCCCGAGGCCAACATCGCCTTCCCGAACAAGGGCGGCGTGGTCGACGGCGGCAAGGTGGTCTGGGAGAGCGTCGACGGGCCGCGGCCGATCAAGGTCACGCTGAGCGAGCAGGCAGGCTGCTCGGACGGCATGTCTGACCTGACCTATCCGCTGGCCGCCGAGGTCGTGCTGGGCGGGACGACCTACAAGGGCTGCGCCGTGAAGACCGCGGAAAAGCCGCGGGAAGGCCAGTAGCGGAGCCGCCGCAGCCCGGCGCGAGCCGAGCTGCGGCCTGCCGCCGTCAGGCGGTGGGGAAGCCCTTGTCGCGCAGGTAGGCCTTCACGTCGACGTCGCGGCCCATCAGCGTGCGGTACGCGATCGCCGGATCGATGGAGTTGCCGACGCTCATGACGTTGTCGTGCAGCTTCTTCGCCATCGTCTTGTCGTACATGCCGCCCGGCGCGCGCTTGAACGCGTCGACGACGTCGAGGGCCAGGGTCTCGGACCACAGGTAGCTGTAGTAGCCGGCCGAGTAGCCGTCCGAGGCGAAGACGTGGCCGAACTGCGGGGTGCGGTGGCGCATGACCACTTCGCTCGGCATGCCGAGCTTGGCCAGCTCGTCGCGCTCGAACGCGTCGGGGTCGATGTCGGCGCCGCCGGCCAGGTGCAGCTTCATGTCGATCAGGGCCGAGGATAGGTACTCGGTGACGTCGAAGCCCTGGCGGAAGGTCTTGGCCTTTTCCAGCCTGTCGACCAGCGCCTGCGGGATCGGGGCGCCGGTCTTGTGGTGCAGGGCGTACTTGCTCAGCACCTGCTGGGTCGGCAGCCAGTGTTCGTTGATCTGGCTGGGGAACTCGACGTAGTCGCGCGGCACGGCGGTGCCGGCCAGCGAGGGATAGTTCACGTCGGAGTTCAGGCCGTGGATGGCGTGGCCGAACTCGTGGAACATGGTCTCGGCGTCGTCCCAGGAGATCAGCACCGGCTCGCCGGGCGCGCCCTTCACGAAGTTCGAGTTGTTCGAGACGATCGTGGTGACCGGCCCCGCGAACTTCTCCTGGCGGCGATAGGCGTTCATCCAGGCGCCCGAGCGCTTGCCCGGCCGCGCATAGGGGTCGAAGTACCAGAGGCCGACGTGCTGGCCGGCCTTCTTGACCTCCCAGACGCGGATATCGGGGTGGGCGACCGGGATGTCGGCGACCTGCACGAACTCGAAGCCGTAGACCTCGCCGGCGGCCCAGAACATGCCCTCGCGCAGCTTCTCGAGCTGCATGTACGGCTTGATCTGGTTCATATCGAGGTCGTAGCGCGCGGCGCGGACCTTCTCGGCGTAGTAGCGGTAGTCCCACGGCTCGATGCGGATGCCGGCCCGTTCCTTGTCGGCGATCGCCTGCATCTCGGCGACCTCTTCCTTGACCCGGCCGACGGCCGACGGCCACACGCGGGTCATCAGCTCCATGGCCGCTTCCGGCGTCTTGGCCATGGCCGCTTCCAGCCGCCAGTGGGCGTGGGTCGCATAGCCCAGCAACTGGGCGCGCTCGAAGCGCAGCTTCAGGATCTTCTTGATGTTGGCGTTGTTGTCCTTGGCGTCGCCGTTGTCGCCGCGGCTGTAATAGGTGCGCCAGACCTTCTCGCGCAGGTCGCGGCGGCTGGAATAGGTCAGGAACGGGTCCATCGACGAGCGGGTGTTGAGGATCGCCCACTCGCCCTTCTTGCCGCGCTCCTCGGCGGCGACGGCGGCCGCGGCGCGGACGTCGTCGGGCAGGCCGGCCAGCTCGCTCTCGGTGCGCAGGTAGAGGACGTAGTCGGTTTCGTCGGCCAGCAGGTTCTGGCTGAAGCTGGTGAACAGGGCCGCCAGCTCCTGGTTGATCTGGGCCACGCGCTTCTTGTCGGCGGGCGACAGCTTGGCGCCGGCGCGCACGAAGCGGTTCCAGTAGACCCAGGTCAGGCGCTGCTGCTCGGGGGTCAGCTTGGCGCGGTCCTCATAGACCGCCTCGATGCGCGCGAAGAGCTTTTCGTTCTGCAGGGTCTCGTCGCTATGGGCGGCGAGCTTGGGGTTCAGCACCTTTTCCTGGGCGCGCAGCTCCGGGGTCGAGAGCGTCGATGACCAGACGCCGCCGAACATCCCGACCCGGTTGATCAGGTCGCCCGAGCGCTCCAGCGCCGCGATGGTGTTGTCGAAGTCGGCCGGCGCAGGGTTGGCGGCGATGGCGTCGATCTCGCCGCGCTCGGTCTTCATGGCCAGGTCGTAGGCGGCGGGGAAGTCGGCGACGGCGACCTTGTCGAAGGCGGGGACGCCGCCGAAGGGGCCGGTCCATGCGGCGGTCAGGGCGCTGGTCGCGGCGGGGCCTTGCGCGAAGGCGGCGGCCGGCAGGGCCGAGGCGGCGGCGAGCGCGCCGGAGGCGGCAAGGAACGTGCGCCGTTTCATGGGGACTCCAGGAGAAATTGGTCGGAAGCCGGCGACCTTAGGGTCAAGCCGCACGGACGTCACATGACAGGGTCGTAATGTGACGTCAGGCCGCGTCGAGGACGGCGTGGATCTCCAGGGCGACGGCGGCGCCCTCGCGGCTGACGGCCAGCGCCGACTCGTAGGGACGGCCGCAGGCGTTGAGCACCAGAGCGACCACCTGGACGGCGTGCTCGGGGCTGGAGAGGCCCATCAGGATGTCGCGCTGGACCATGCGGCTGGCGCCGAACACCAGGGTGCGGACGGCGGCCGGGTCCATGTCGCGGAACTCGCCGCGCGAGACGCCCTCGTAGAACATCAGGTCGAGATTGGCCTCGAGCACCGGGGTCCGCTCCAGGCGCGAGGCGTCCAGGCGGGCGGTCATCCAGCCCCAGGCCGGATCGCGGCTGACCGACAGGACGTAGCTGTGCAGGCGGGTGGCCAGCCGCAGCGACACCGACATGCTGGCCGGCAGCCGCGCGTCGAGCACCGCGGTCAGCGCGTCGGTGATCTTGCGGCGCACGGCGCGCAGCAGGTCCTCGGCGGTCGGGAAGTAGTTGTAGAACGTCCCGCGCGAGACGTCGGCCGCGGCCACGAAGTCCTCGATCGAGCAGGCGTCGGGGCCTTTCTCGCCGATCACCGCGATGGCGGCGTCGATCAGGCGCTCGCGCGTCTGCGCCTTGCGCTGCTCGGCCGCCGCGGCCCGGGCCTCAAGATTGACCCGCATGGGACGCCGGGAGCTCAGGCGGCCTCGGGCAGGTACTGGCGCACCGCATTGGCGGCGGCGAGCGACAGGGGATCGCTCTGGCGCTCGAGCACTTCGATCTCGTGTTCCAGAGCGGCGGTGATCTCGCGGTGCGCGAGCGGCGAGAGTTCGAGCAACGCCTTGGTCGCCGCGCGCGACAGGGCGAGCGCGGTGGCGAGGTCGACCTCGACCCCGATCTGCCAGGTCGGCGACGGGGCGTCGGGAGAGGTGGGGGCGCGGGCGGGGAGGGCCATGGCTGCTTGGGTCTTCGTGTCCAGTTGGGCGACGCGGAAGAAAAAGAACGACGCGCGGCCGGCCTGCGTCTCGGGCCGTCCGCTGGATGTACACACCACACTGTAACGCTTGGCCTGACGGATATGTCAGCCTGACATGCATGTCAATTTGAAATTGCGAGGTTCGGCGAACGCCTGCATGGACGGCTGCGGCGGGCCCGGCTACATCCATGCACATGGCCATTGGCGTCTTCGATTCAGGCGTGGGCGGGCTCTCCGTGCACCGCGCGCTCGTGCAGCGGCTGCCGCAGGCCGACTTCATCTATCTGGGCGACCAGGCCAACGCGCCGTACGGCGGGCGGACCGGCGAGGAGATCGTCGACCTGACCCGGGCCGGGTGCGAGCGACTGTTCGACCTCGGCTGCGATCTGGTGGTGCTGGCCTGCAACACCGCCTCGGCGATCGCCCTGCGCCGGCTGCAGCAGACCTGGCTGCCCGGCTACCGCAAGGCGCTGGGCCGGCCGGTCAACGTGCTGGGCATCATCGTCCCGACCATCGAGGCGGCCACCGGCATGCCTTGGGAGCACGAGGCCGAGCGTCGCGGCGACAAGGTCGAGAAGCTGGACATCCTGGCGGTGTTCTGCACCCCGGCGACCGCCCGCTCGCGGGTCTATGAGATCGAGATCGACAAGCGCCGCCAGGACGTGGCGGTGTTCGCCGAGCCCTGCCCCGAACTGGCGCGGATGATCGAGAACGGCGCCGGTGCGGTCGAATTGGCCCAGGCGGTCGAGGCCCATGTCGCGGCGGTGACCACCCGGGTCGGCCGCCCTCCGGACCGCGCGATCCTCGGCTGCACCCACTACGAGATCATCGCCGACATCTTCCGTGCGGCGCTGAAGCCCGGCACGCCGCTGATCCACCAGCCGCAGGCGACCGCCGATGCGCTGGAGGCCTATGTCGCCAAGCATCCCGAGTACCGCACCGGCGAGAGCGCCGGGCGGCGGTTCATCACCACCGGCGAGCCCGGCGCGCAGAACTTGCTGGTTGAGACCTTCTGGGGAGGGCCGCTAAGCTTCGAAAAGGCTTAGGGAGGCTCAAGCTCATGAAAAAGCTGGGAATCGCCGCCGCACTGCTGCTGGCGGCCGGCTCGGCGCACGCCGAAGTCGCCGACCAGGGACCGGCCGGGTTCCAGGTCCGCCACGTCGCCCTGATCGCCGCGCCGCCGGCCAAGGTCCGCGCCGCGGCGCTGGACATCGGCAAGTGGTGGAGCAGCAGCCACACCTATTCGGGCGACGCGAAGAACCTCTCGATCGATGCGGCGGGCTGCTTCTGCGAGAAGCTGCCGGACGGGCTCGTGCGGCACATGACCCTGGTCTATTCGGCGCCCGACGGCCTGCGGCTGGCCGGGGCGCTGGGGCCGCTGGCGACCACCGGGGCGAGCGGGCATCTGGGGCTGTCGTTCGGCAAGGCGGCCGACAGCACGCAGCTGGTCCTGACCTACGATGTCGGCGGCTACGCCAAGGGCGGACTGGCCCAGACCTGGGCCGCCCCGGTCGACGGCGTGCTCGGGCAGCAGGTCGCGCGGTTGAAGCGATATGTCGAGACCGGCAAGCCGGAGTAGCTGTCGCCCTTCCATGAAGGGGAGGGAGTTTTCCTAGCCCCGCGCCGCCTTGCTCAGCACGTTGTCGAGGCGCGCGCCGGGCTCGTAGAGGCTCAGGCTCGGTGAGAGCGCCGCGCCCGCGCTCTGCTGGGCGTCGGCCATCGGCGCGCCGAGCCGGGTCTCGACCGGGATCACCCCGCTCCAGGCGGTCCAGTCGTCGTCGGCGGCGATGCGGTTGACGCCGCCGTCGCGCTGCTTGGCGCTGGCCTCCTCGATGGTCATCTCGACCAGCCCGATCTGCAGGATCTCGTTGTCGGTCGAGGGCCGCAGCTCGCTTGAACGGTCGGGATAGAGCCGGTCGATGAAAGCCTCCATCGCCGCGCGCCGGGCGGCCAGCCCCTCGATCAGCCGGGCGCGGCCGAAGGCCATTACCGAGCGGTAGTTCATCGAGTGGGCGATGCCCGAACGGGCCAGCACCAGGCCGTCGACATGGGCCACCGTCACGCAGACGGGCAGGCCGCAGCCGTGCGCCTTCAGCATCCGGCTGGCGGCCGAGCCGTGCCAATAGAGCTTGCGGCCCTCGCGCCAATAGGTCGTCGGGGTGACGAACGGCTGGCCGTCGATCACGTAGCCGACGTGGCACAGCAGGCCAGCGTCGAGAATGGCGAACACCGCTGCTTCGTCATAGGCGGCGCGGTCGGGCTTGCGCCGGGCGCGCGAGCGCGGGGTCGGGGTGAAATCGCTCATGCGGCACGCTCCTCTCGCCCGCGGTCTAGCCCGCTTGCGGACTGTCATGACGATCCAGTATCG
The DNA here is from genome assembly GCF_026411515.1 of Phenylobacterium sp. 58.2.17. Taxonomy (NCBI): domain Bacteria; kingdom Pseudomonadati; phylum Pseudomonadota; class Alphaproteobacteria; order Caulobacterales; family Caulobacteraceae; genus Phenylobacterium; species Phenylobacterium sp. 58.2.17. Next base: position 14,597 of record NZ_JAPMTQ010000044.1, read on the forward strand.
GCTATTTGCTCAGACCACTTGGGGCGGAGCACGCTGATGAGCTGGGCCGACATCTATCCCTGGCGCGGACCGACGGCCGGCGAGCCGGTCATCCGCCAGATCTACGACCAGGTGCGTGGCGCGATCATGCAGAGCGCGCTGAAGCCCGGCGAACGCCTGCCGTCCAGCCGCGACTTCGCGCGACGGCTGGGGGTGGCGCGGGCCTCGGTGGTCGCCGCCTACGACCTGCTGCTGGCCGAGGGCTACGCGATCGGGCGGCCGGGCTCGGGCACCTATGTCTCGGGCGACCTCTCCGGCGTCGCCGAGCTGAAGCCGGCCGCCCCCGGCGCGCATGAACCGCCGCTGGTGCCGGCGCGGGTGCGTGAGTTGGACGAGGCGGCGCTGCCGACGCCGCAGCCCGACCAGCGGCTGTTCACCACCGGCCGCACCCTGCTGGACGCCCGCGCGCTGGACGCCTGGTCGCGCTCGACCCGGCGAGCGCTGCGCCATCTCGACCCGGTCCACTTCGGCTATTCGGACCCGCGCGGCGATCGCGCCCTGCGCGCGGCGATCAGCGACTATCTGCGGGCCGCGCGCGGGGTGATCTGCGAGCCGGACCAGGTGATCGTCACCGCCGGCGCCCAGCATGCGGTCGACATCGCCGCCCGGGTGCTGCTGAAGGACGGCGACCGGGTGTGGATGGAGGACCCGGGCTACCCGGCCACCCGTCACGCCCTGGCGGCGATGGGGGCCGACATCTTCTACGCCCCGGTCGACCGCCACGGGGTCGTGGTCGCCGCAGGGGTCGAGGCCGCGGCAGATGCGCGGGTGGCCTTCGTCACGCCCTCGCACCAGTATCCGCTGGGCATGACCCTCTCGATGGGCCGGCGGATGGAGCTGCTGGCCTGGGCGCGGGCGGCCGGCGCCTGGATCGTCGAGGACGACTACGCCTCGGAGTTCCGCTATTCCGGCCCGCCGCTGGAATCGCTGCAGGGCCTCGATGGCGGCGAGCGGGTGATCTATGTCGGCACCCTCAACAAGGCGCTCTTTCCGGGCTTGCGCATGGGCTACATGGTGGCGCCCAAGCCGCTGGCCGGGGCCTTGGCCAACGCCCGCCAGCTGATGGACCGCCAGCCCCCGACCCTGACCCAGGCGATCGTGCTGGACTTCTTCCGCGAGGGCCATTTCGCCGCCCACATCCGCCGCCGGCGGCTGGCCTACAAGGCCCAGCGCGACGCGCTGGCGGCGGCGCTGGAGGCCCAGCTCGGCGACCTGCTGGAGGTCGACATGCCCGACCAGGGCATGACCCTGATCGCCTATCTGAAGGGGGGCGGCTCGGATCTTGAGGTCGAGGCCGCGGCTGCAGCCGGCGGGGTCAGCGTGCGGGCGATCAGCCGGCTCTATCGCCAGGCGCAGCCCCGCCAGGGGCTGATGCTCGGCTTCTCCGGCTTTCCGGAGCGGATGATGGCGCCGGGCGTGACGCGGCTGGCGCGGGCGCTGGGCGGCTAAGACTTGAAGATGCTCAGCGCCGCGTACTGCAGCAGCATGATGGTCTTGGCGTCGGCGATCTCGCCGGTCGCGATCATCGCCATCGCCTGATCGAACGGCAGCTCCAGGACGGCGATCTCCTCGCCCTCGGTCTCCAGCCCGCCGCCGTCGCCGACCCGCATGGCCGCGTCGTATTCGCCGACGAAGAAGTGCAGCTTCTCGGTGACCGAGCCGGGGCTCATGAAGCACTCGAAGATCTTGCGGATCTCGCCCAGCCGGTAGCCGGTCTCCTCCTCGACCTCGGCGCGGATGCGTTCCTCGGGCGAGGCGTTGTCGAGCAGGCCGGCGGGGGCCTCGATCAGCAGGTCGTCGTAGCCGTTCACATAGGCCGGATAGCGGAACTGCCGGGTCAGGACGACCGTGCGGGCGGCGAGATTGTAGGGCAGCAGCGCCGCGCCGTTGCCGCGGTCGTAGGTCTCGCGGCTCTGGGTCTGCCAGCTTCCGTCGGCCCGCCGCCAGTCGAAGGTCGTCGCCTTCAGCACGTACCAGTTGTCGGACAGCAGGCGCACGTCGCGCACGCGGATACGGTCTGACACGGACATGGCGGCTCCCGAGTTTGGAGGCCGCATTCGGAAAATGATTCCGCCCGCCTGGCTATGGGCCGGGCGGGCGGAAAGAACGTTCGTCGATGCAGGCGCCGTCAGGCGGCCGATGCGGCCTCGGCCGCGATCACGCGGCTGACGGCGTTGACCACCGCGCCGATGCGCAGCATCGCCTGGATCGAGGTGTTGGGCACGCTGTGCTTCTTCAGCTCGGACTCGTGGGCGTCCAGGCACATGCCGCAGCCGTTGATCGCCGAGACGGCGGTCGACCACATCTCGAAATCGACCTTCTCGACGCCCGGGTTGGCCAGGATGTTCATCCGCAGCTTGGCCGGCAGCGTCTTGTACTCGGGGTTCGAGAGCAGGTGCAGCGAGCGGTAGTAGACGTTGTTCATGCCCATGATGGCGGCGGCGGCCTTGGCGGCGGTCGCCGCTTCGGCCGAGAGGCCGGCGGCCGCGGCGGCGGCGTCGACCGCCTTGATCACCGCCGGCACGCCCACCGCGTGGGCCGAGGCGACGAAGGCGCCCCACTTCTGCTGGTCGGTGAGCAGGGTCTCGTTGGCCAGGCTCGACAGGTTGAGGCTGAGGTCCTTGGCGTAGGCGGGCAGCGTCTCGCGCAGGGCGTCGAGCGACATGGCGTTCTCCAAACTTCAGGCGTGCAGGTGCGTTCGCCAGTCTCGGCGAGGCCTACGCCAGGATAAAGGGGGAAAGAGGCGTCCGGGCGGCGCGGGGAGGAGCGCGCGCCCGGACTTTGACGGCGTGCGGGCAGGTCGCGAGACCCGCCCGTCCGCTGGAGAGGCTTACGCCGCCAGGGTCTCGCCGCCGACCGCGCGGTTGCACGGGCAGAGTTCGTCGGTTTGCAGCGCGTCGAGGACGCGCAGGGTGTCGGCCGGAGCGCGGCCCACGTTCAGGTTGGTCACGTAGACGTGCTGCACGACGTTGTGCGGGTCGACCACGAAGGTGGCGCGCAGGGCGACGCCCTCGTCTTCGTTCAGCACGCCGAGGGCGCGGGCGAACTTGCCGCTGTTGTCGGCGAAGTTCCAGATCGCCAGGCTGTTCAGGTCCGGGTGCTCACGGCGCCAGCCGAGCTTGGAGTGCTCGTTGTCGGTCGAACCGCCAAGCACGACGGCGTCGCGCTCTTCGAACTGCGGGTTCAGGCGGGCGAACTCGGCGATCTCGGTCGGGCAAACGAAGGTGAAGTCCTTCGGGTAGAAGAAGATGACCTTCCACTTGCCGGGGAACGATTCGTTGGTGACGGTCTCGAACGCGCTTTCGCCGTTTTCTTCGTGACGGTTGAACTTCGGCTTCACGCCGACGACTTTGAATTCCGGAAGCTTTTCACCAACGCCGAGCATCGATCTCTCCAAATGATTTGAACTGTTCGGCCGAGGCCGTGGCAGTCAGATAGTGCTGCAGCGCACAAAAGGCCAATCGATAGTTTCTGGCTTTCGGATAGAAAATTCCTATCTTGTGGGCATGAACCTGCCCACCCTGCGACAGCTCCAGTACCTCAAGCTCCTGGCCGAGCACGGTTCCTTCGGGCGCGCGGCCGACGCCGCCCACGTCACCCAGCCCACGCTGTCGGCCGGCGTGCAGGAGCTGGAGAAGATCCTCGGCGGCCCGGTCGTCGACCGCGCGCGCTCAGGAGTGATTCTGACCTCGATCGGCGAGGTGGCGCTCGGCAAGGCGACGACCATCCTCAACGAGGCCGAGGAGCTGGTGCAGTCGGCCCGCAACGCCGGCCAGCCGCTGACCGGCCGCTTCCGGCTGGGGGTGATCCCGACGGTCGCCCCGTTCCTGCTGCCGCGGGCGTTGCCGCTGCTGCGCGCGCGCTTCCCGAAGCTGCGGCTCTATCTGCGCGAGGACCTCACCCATCGGCTGATCGCGCTGCTCAAGGCCGGCCAGCTGGACGCCGCCCTGATCGCCTTGCCCTACGACATGAGCGGCTTGGCCCACGCCCACGTCTCGGATGACGAACTGCTGGCCGCCCTGCCGCGCAGCCATCCGCTGGCGCAGCAGGCCGCCGCCCCGCCCTCGGCGCTGGAAAGCGAGGACCTGATCCTGCTGGAGGACGGCCATTGCCTGCGCGACCACGCCCTGGCCGCCTGCGGCCTGCAGCCGCCCAGGGCGACCGGCGAGGAGGAGGCGTTCGCGGCGACCTCGCTGCCGACCCTGGTGCAGATGGTCGGCTCGGGCCTGGGGGTCACCTTCCTGCCGGCCATGGCGGTGGCGGCCGGCCTGACCGAGGCGGCGGACGTGGCGGTGATGCCGCTGGAGGCCGCCCACCCGACCCGCGAGATCGTCGTCGCCTGGCGCGCCGGCTCCAGCCGCGCGGCGGAGGGCCGGCTGCTCGCCGAGACCCTGCGGACCTGATCGCTCAAAAAACATCTTAGATATATCTTGAATTCCGATCCGCCTTCGATATATCTGCGATTGCGACATATCGAAATAGGATCGAAAATGCATCGACATCATCATTGGAAAGCTCATCGCGAGCATCGCGGCCGCGGCCCGTTCGGCGGCGGCTTTGGCCACGGCGGCGAGCACTGGGGCGGCCGCGGTCGCGGCGGTCCGCGCATCGGCCGGCTGCTGGAGCACGGCGACCTGCGCTTCGTCATCCTGGCGCTGCTGAAGGACAAGCCGAGCCACGGCTATGAGCTGATCCGCGCGCTCGAGGAGCGCACCGGCGGCTCCTATCGTCCCAGCCCCGGGGTGATCTATCCGACCCTCAGCCTGCTGGAAGACGAGGGCTTCGCCCGCCAGACCGGCGCCGAGGGCGGCCGCAAGGCCTACGAGATCACCGAGACCGGCCTGGAGGCGCTGGAACGGAACAAGCCGGCGGTGGACGCCGTTTTCGCTCGGCTGGACGAAGCGGCGGAATCCTCGCCGCGCGCCTCGCCCCGCGTGGCCCGGGCCATGCAGAACCTGGCCATGGCCGTGCGGATGAAGCTCTCGAGCGAACGCCCGAGCGAGGCGCAGGTGGACGCGATCGTCGCGGCCATCGACGAGGCCGTCGCCAGGATCGAGAAGGCCTGAACATGGAGGCCGTCATGAAATCGAGCGCCACGGTGCCCACGGCCAACGCCGGCCGCTACATGGTGCAGCTCTGCAAGCACTTCGGCCACAAGGTCCCGGCCGAGTGGAACGACCACGAGGGCAAGATCACCTTCGAAATGGGCGAGGCGGCTTTGCGCGCCGCGCCCGAGACCCTGATGATGGTGGCCCGCGCGGGCGATCCCGAAAGCCTGTCGCGCCTGGAAAAGGTGATGGACAGCCACCTCAAGCGCTTCGCCTTCCGCGAGCCGGACATGGCCGTGGAATGGCGGCGCGGGGCGTGAGGCCGGCCCAAACTGTCAAGATGCTCCCCCCTGGGGGAGCTGTCAGCCGCATGGCTGACTGAGGGGGACTTGGAACTCACTGGCTTGAGAGCAGTCCCCCTCCGTCGCGCTTCGCGCGCCACCTCCCCCAAAAGGGGAGGATCTAACGATCACTGCAGCCCCAACGCCGTCTTCACCGCGCGCCAGTCGACCAGCTTGAAGTTCTGGCGGGCGCGCGGGCCGGTGGTCTCGCCGTCGGTGTCGGCGTCGTCCTGCACCACGATCAGGCCCTCGGGGAAGGCGCCGACCGGTCCGCCCAGCGCGGCGATCCCGTCGGTGCCGGTGACCGCGTCGACGCCATTGCCCGGAACCACTGAGAAGCGGCCGGCATAGGCCGGCTCATTCCCGTCCACCCGCCAGACCGCGAAGGCGCTGTCGCCCTGGCTGGAGGCCAGCAGATAGGTCGCCGCGCCCTCGCGCAGCAGGGTCAGGCCCTCGACGTCCGGCTTGAGGACGTCGCTGGGCGCAGGCGCGAAATGTGCCCGGGCCCCGCCGCTGGCCGGGTCGAGGCCGTAGCGCCAGATGCCCTTGGCCTCCTCGGCGACGTAGAGCACGCCGGCTGCGTCGTCGACGACGCAGCCTTCGGCCTGGGAGCCGACCGCAAAGCTGCGGGTCAGCGTCACCGCCGGCTTGCCGCCCTGCGCGCTGACCGTGAACTGGGCGACGTCGCCGTCCTTGCCGACCATCACCGCGACCGTCTCGCCGCCGATCCTGCCCATGCAGAAACCGTAGGGCTCGCTGACCTTGACCGGCGTGCGGCCCCAGGGCGTCACCGCCAGGCTGTCGGGATCGAGCAGGTAGAAGGCGATCGTCCCGAGGCGGTCGCTGGCCCCGACCAGCACCTGGGCCTTGCCGTTCACGGTGAAGCCGTCGCGCAGGTCGACATTGTTCAGCGGCCCCTCGGCCAGGAACTGACGGTCCTTGCCGGCCAGGTCGTAGACATAGAGCCCGGCCTTCTTGTCGGTGCCGAAGATCACGCCGCGCGAGGGATCGCGCGGGTCAGTCCAGATTTCCGGATCGTCGGCCGCGTCGCGCGCGGTGGTGCCGACCGCTGCGGTCTCGCCCGCCGCGAGCACCGGGGTCCCGGTTCCCAGGATCATGCCGGCGGAGTCGGAGACGCTTTCCGGGTCGATGGCGGCGCATCCCATAGCAAGGGATGAAATTGCGACGATTGTCACAAAACTGAAAATATTCTGCTTATAAACCGTCACTGGCCCCGCTCCGCGTGCAAGATATATCCCCTGCGCTGCAAATCATGCTGCGTGGGGTGAGGTCAACCGCCCCGCTTGTCGGGGGACCCCATGACGCGACTTTCACTGCTCGCCTGCGCGGCGATGGCGCCGCTTGCGCTGGCCACGCCTGCGCTGGCCGACGACGCGGCCGACGCGACGCCGGTTTCGGAACTGATCGTCACCGGCGAGATCGCCTTCCGCGACCGCACCGAGACAGTGGCGCCGGCCCTGTCCTATGGCCTTGAGTACTTCCAGCGGTTCGAGCCGCTGACCGCCGGCGACGCCATGAAGCGCGTGCCCAGCGTCGCCTTCCTGTCCGACGTGCTGGAGAGCGACGGCGCGCGGCTGCGCGGCCTGGACCCCGGCTATACCCAGATCCTGATCAACGGCGAGCGGGTGCCCGGCGCCGGCCTTGACCGTTCGTTCTTCGTCGACCGCATCCCGGCCGAGCTGATCGAGCGCATCGAGGTCGTGCGCTCGGCGAGCGCCAACCGCAGCGGCGACGCCGTGGCCGGCGCCCTGAACATCGTGCTGCGCGACAGCCAGACCCTGGACGGCGGCTATCTGCGCGCCGGCGCCATTCTGCTCAACGACGGGCGCGTGCGCGAGACCCTCGGCGGCGTCTGGTCCGGTCAGGCCGGACCTGGCCGGCTGCTGGTCGGCGCCAGCATCCAGGGACGCCGCAATCCCAAGGAGAAGACGAGCTGGCGCTATGACGAGCCGGGCGGCGTCCTCGACAACATCGAGGTGCAATCCGACAACCGCAACGGCACGGACTACACCTTCAACGCCGCCTACGAGGTTCAGGTCGGCGGCGGTGACCTGGAGCTATCGGGTCTGTTCGTGCGCACCGACCGGCTCGCCGACGAGGACTCCTGGGAGTACCAGGACGGCAATATCCGCAATCAGGACCTCTCGGTCACCAACGACAACAACGTCGACATCACCACCGACAACTGGTCGCTGAACGGCAAGTTCACCCGCGAGATGTTCGGCGGCAAGACCCGCTTCAAGGCCGGCTACGCGGTCTTCGACGACCAGCAGGACGAGATCGAGGAGGAATACGAATACCTCCGCGACTCCAACCCGTTCCCGGAAGACGACCGCTTCACCGGCGACCTCACCCACTCGCGGCTAAAGGACAAGGAACTGTCGCTGGCGATCGAGCACGAGCGCGAGCTCGGCTTCGCCACCCTCGAGTTCGGCGTGCAGTTCGTCGACAAGAACCGCGACACCGACATCACCACCGACCGCAACCGGGTGACGATCCCCAATCCGCCGGCCGCGCGGCCGACCCTGCCGGGCATCTACGGTCCGTTCCTGCCGGTTCCGGGCGGGGTCAACAAGATCGAGGAGACGCGGGTCGATCCCTACCTGATGTTCTCCGGCGGCCAGGACGCGCTGAAGTGGGAAGCGGGCCTGCGCTACGAGACCACCAGCAGCAAGATCACCGACGAGACCGCGCCGGCCGCCGACCGCACGGTGGACAAGGACTACCAGTTCCTGCTGCCCTCGGCGCACCTGCGCTACAGCCTCTCGGAAGACGACCGGATCAACGCGTCGGTGGCGCGCACCGTCCGCCGCCCCGGCTTTGGCCAGATCTCGCCGGCGGTGCTGCTGGCCGAGATGGGCGACAACGACTTCGTCGGCAATCCGGACCTGAAGCCGGAAACCGCCTGGGGCCTGGACCTCGGCTATGAACGCCGGCTGGGCGCCCGCGGCGTCGCCGGGGTCAACCTGTTCTACCGCAAGGTCTCGGACCTGATCGAGGTGGCCAACACCGGCGTCGAGGGCAGCGAAGGCGAGGACACCTTCCTGCTCACCGCCCGCAACGCCGGCGACGGCTCGGTCTGGGGCGTCGAACTCGACCTCTCGACCCCGCTGACCATGTTCGGAATGGAGCACACCGGGGTGTTCCTCAACTACTCCTGGCTGGACAGCGATATCGACGACGCGTTCGGCTCGCGCCGGTTCAACGACCAGTCGAAGTACGTGTTCAATGTCGGCTTCATCCAGGACCTGCCGGACTGGGGCGCGGCGTTCGGCGCCACCTACCGCAAGCAGGGCGACGCCTTCGGCCGCATCGTCGGCGAGGAAGTCACCACCAGCTACGGCGCCGACCTGGAAGTGTTCGTCGAAAAGCGCTTCGGCCAGAACTTCGTGCTGCGCCTGACCGGCTCGAACCTGCTCGACGCCAAGAAGGAAGAGACCTTCAACAAGTTCAACACCCTCGACGACCAGCTGAACCGCGACTTCGACGAGTACGAGGTGGAGAGCGAGAAGGCCGGCCCGGTGTTCCAGCTGGTCGGGCGCTACGCGTTTTAGAGGGCCAAGTCATTCCCTCTCCCCGCTTGCGGGGAGAGGGTAGGGTTAGCGGCGCTTTGCCGAAGTCAGCAGCCCCCCTCACCCCAACCCTCTCCCCCAAGGGGGCGAGGGAGCTTCTGGCGCGATGCTCCCTCAGCGGGGAAGCGCATCAATCCATCAGCTTCTGGGCCAGGTAGACATAGTGCCGGGCCCAGCGTTGGGCGTTCATCTCCGGGTCGGCGTCGTTGGAATGGCCGCCGAAGGTGTTCTCGAAATAGAGGTAGGGATAGCCGAGCGCCTCAAGCTTCGCCGCGAACTTGCGGGCGTGGCCGGGGTGCACCCGGTCGTCGCGCGTGTTCGTGGTGACGTAGGGCTCGGGGTACTCCTGGCCGGGCTTGAGGTTCAGGTAGCCGTCGTACTTGGCGATGAAGGCGTGGTCTTCGGGCGCGTCCGGATTCCCGTACTCGCCGACCCACGAAGCCCCGGCCGAGAGCTTGTGGTAGCGCAGCATGTCGACCAGCGGGCTCTCGACCACCACCGCGTTCCAGAGTTCCGGATGCTGGGTCATGGAGACCGTGGTCAGCACGCCGCCGTTGGAGCGGCCGTAGATGCCCAGCCGGCGCGGCGAGGTGATCTTGCGCGCCTCCAGGTCGCGGGCGACCGCGGCGAAGTCGTCGAAGGCCAGCTGGCGCTTCTCGCGCAGCGCCGCCTGGTGCCAGGCCGGGCCGAACTCGCCGCCGCCGCGGATGTTGGCGATGACGTAGGCGCCGCCGCGCTCCAGCCAGATCTTGCCCATCTCCGGGATGTAGACCGGCGGTTTGGCGACCTCGAAGCCGCCGTAGCCGTACATGATGGTCGGGATCGACCCGTCCAGCCTGGCGGCCTTCGGGCGGACCACAAAGTAGGGGATCTTGGTCCCGTCGGTCGAGGTCGCCCAGAACTGGTCGACCTGGTCCTTGCCGGCGTCGAAGCGGGCCGGCAGCGATTTCAACTTCTGCACCTGGCCGGTGGCGCCGTCGGCGAGCCATAGGCTGGAGGGCGTGAGGAAGCCCTCGGCCCCGACGAACAGCTGGTCGTCCTTGCCCGAGGTCGAAACGATCGACAGTGTCTCGCCCTTGGGCAGGGCCAGGCGGCGGGCGGTCCACTCGCCGTTTTTCAGGTCGTAGACGTCGACCGCGCCCTTGACGTCCTCCAGCAGCTCGACGGCCAGCAGGCCCTTGGTGGCGGTGACGGTCTGGATCGCCTGGCGCGGGCCGGGCTGGAAGACGAGCGTCGGCCTGGCGTTCAGGGCCTTGGGGTCGTAGGCGATCAGCGCGCCGCTGCCGAAGCCGTTCCACGCCTCCTGCAGGGTGAAGATCATCCGGCCGTCGACATAGGCCTGGAACTGCGCCTTCTTCGGCAGCGTGACCGGGGTCAGCTTGCCGTCGACATAAAGCGAGTAAGCGGATTCGAAGAAGGTGAGGCCGCGCTGGATCAGCACGCCTTCGGCCTTGCCGCCCTCGCCGCGCAGCACGCTGGCGTTGGCCCAGACGTCGGATTTCTGGCCGCGGAAGATCTCGACCGCCTCGCCCGAACGCTTGAGGATCTTGACCACATTGGCGTAGCCCGAGGCGGTGACCTCGCCCGGGGTCCATTCGCGCCAGGCGACCAGGGTGTCGCGGTCGATCCACTCGGCGTCCTGCTTGCCCTCCGGCGAGCGGAAGCCGCCGGCGACGAAGGTCTTGGAGACGGTGTCGAACTCACGCAGCTCGACCGCGTCGCCGCCGCCGTTCGACAGCCGCACCAGGCAGCGGGTCTGGTCCGGCTTCAGGCAGGTCGCACCCTTCCAGAACCAGTTGCGGCCCTCGTCCTTGGCCAGCTTGTCGATGTCCAGCACCACGTCCCAGGCCGGGGCGGGGCTGCGGTACGAGGCCAGGGTCGTTTGACGCCAGACCCCGTGGGTGTTTGTCGCGTCCTGCCAGAAGTTGTCGACCCCGCCGGCCCGGAAGTCGGGCTTCGCGATGCGGTCGGTGGCGGTGAGGATCGCCCGGCCTTCGGCCAGGAAGGCCCCGTAGCGGGCGTCGCCCTCCAGCCGGGCCAGGGTCTTGGCGTTCTGGGTCTCGACCCAGGCCATCGCGCGCGGGCTGTCGATGTCTTCGAGCCAGATGAACGGGTCGGCGGGCTGGGCGAACGCGGCGGCTGGCGCGGTGGCGAGGAAAGCGCCCAAAAGCGCTGCTGTAACAAGCTTCATGGCCGTTACGCTTAGCGGGGCAGGCTGGGCTTGTCGCGTGCAAGGTGATCGCGGCTCGCCTATATAGCCCCGGCCATGAGCCGTCCGTTCCTGAAGATGAACGGGCTCGGCAACGACTTCGTCGTGGTCGAAGCCCGCACCGCCCCCTTCGCGCCCACTGCGGCGGAGGTGCGCGCGATCGCCGACCGCCAGGCCGGGGTCGGCTGCGATCAGCTGGTTTCTATAGAGCCGTCGGAAAAAGCTGACGCTCGCGTGCGGTTCTGGAACGCCGACGGCGACGAGGTCGGGGCCTGCGGCAACGCCAGCCGCTGCGTCGGCTGGCTGCTGATGGAGGCGTCGGGCCGCGACCAGGCGGTGATCGAGACGCAAGGCGGCCTGCTGACCGCGACCCGCGCCGGCGACAAGATCGTCAGCGTCGACATGGGCGAGCCGGGCCTCGACTGGCGACAGATTCCGCTGGAGGAGGAGATGGACACCCGCGGCATAGAGCTGCAGGTCGGCCCCATCGACGATCCGATCCTGCACACGCCCGGCTGCGTCTCGATGGGCAATCCGCACGTGGTGTTCTTCGTGCCGGACGCCGAGACCGCGCCGGTGGTGCAGGTCGGCCCGATGATCGAGCATCACCGGCTGTTCCCGGAAGGCGTCAATGTCGGCTTCGCCCAGATCGTCGCCCGCGACCGCATCCGGCTGAAGGTGTGGGAACGCGGCGCGGGCCTGACCAAGGCTTGCGGCACCGGCGCCTGCGCGGCGCTGGTGGCCTCCTATCGGCGCGGACTCGTGGATCGCAAGGCGACCCTGGTGCTGGACGGCGGCGAGCTGGTCATCGAGTGGCGCGAGAGCGACGGCCATGTGATCATGACCGGCCCCGCCCAGGTGGATTTCACCGGAACCCTGCCGTGAGCGCCGAGCACGACATCGCCGAAAACTTCGAGCTGACGCCGCACGTGGCGCCGGCCGATGCGACCGGCGTCGACATCGTCACCTTCGGCTGCCGCCTGAACGCCTATGAGAGCGAGGTCATCCGCGCGCGGGCGGCGCAGGACGGGCTTTCGAACGCCATCGTCTTCAACACCTGCGCGGTGACCAATGAGGCCGTGCGCCAGGCGCGCCAGGCGATCCGCAAGGCGCGGCGCGAGAACCCCGACGCCAAGCTGATCGTCACCGGCTGCGCGGCCCAGATCGATCCGGCCGCCTTCGCCGCGATGGCCGAGGTCGACCTGGTGCTCGGCAACGCCGAGAAGTCGCAGGCCGGCGCCTATGCCGACCGGGTCCCCGAGGGCAAGGTCCGCGTCAACGACATCATGAGCGTGCGCGAGACCGCCGGTCACCTGATCGATGGACTGAAGGATCGCGCCCGGGCCTATGTCGAGGTCCAGAACGGCTGCGACCACCGCTGCACCTTCTGCATCATCCCGTATGGCCGCGGAAACTCGCGTTCGGCCCCGGCCGGCGAGGTGGTCGAGCAGGTCCGCAAGCTGGCCGCCCAGGGCTATCAGGAAGTGGTGCTGACCGGGGTCGACGTGACCAGCTGGGGCGCCGACCTGCCGGGCCAGCCGACGCTCGGCCAGCTGGTCGCCCGGATCCTGAAGCTGGTCCCAGGCCTGCCGCGGCTGCGGCTGTCGTCGATCGACGCGGCCGAGATCGACCCGGACCTGATGCGGGTGCTGGCCGAGGACCGCCGGCTGATGCCCTATCTGCACCTGTCGCTGCAGGCCGGCGACGACATGATCCTCAAGCGCATGAAGCGCCGTCACAGCCGGGCCGACGCTCTGAAGCTGGTGGCCGGCGTGCGCGCGGTGCGCCCCGACGTCGCCTTCGGCGCCGACCTGATCGCCGGCTTCCCGACCGAAACCGACGAAATGTTCGAGAACACCCTGGCGCTGGTCGAGGCGGCCGAGCTGTCGTTCCTGCACGTCTTCCCGTTCAGCCCGCGTCCCGGCACGCCCGCCGCGCGGATGCCGCAGCTGCAGCGGCCGGTGATCAAGGCGCGCGCGGCCCGCCTGCGCGCGGCCGGCGAGGCGGCGCTGGTCCGCCACCTGGACCGCCAGGTCGGCCGCACCCTGATGGGTCTGGTCGAACGCGAGGGCGTGGCCCGGGCCGAGGACTTCACCGAGATCGCCTTCACCGGCGCGGCCGCGATCGGCGGCGTCGCGCCGATGCGGGTCACCGGCCACGACGGGACGCGGGCGATCGCCGCCGTTCTCTGAGATCGCGCGATCCTCGATCGCTGCGGGAACTACTCCGCCTTGCCCCGTCCGGGAAAGGCCGGCAGGGTCCAGCCCCAACGGATCGCCCCGGCGCGCACGGCGAAGGCGGCGGCGAAGCCCGCGGCGCCAGGCCAGAGGCCGCGGACCCCAAGCACGTAGAGCACGACGAACAGGCTCGCCCCGGCCAGGGCGCAGGTCACATAGATCTCCCGCCGCAGGAGCACCGAGGGTTCGTGGGCCAGAACGTCGCGGACGATGCCGCCGAAGCAGGCGGTCATCACGCCCATCAGCACGGCCGAGAACGGCGGCACGCCCAGCGCCAGGGCCTTGGCCGCCCCGACCACGCTGTAGGCGGCCATGCCGAGCGCATCGAGCCACAGCAGCACCCGCATCCGCCCGGGGCCCGTCCCGAAAACCCAGACCGCCGCCGCCGCGGCGATGCAGACCATGATGTAGCTCGGCCGCTGCACCCAGAAGACCGGGGCCTCGATCAAGAGGTCGCGCATGGTCCCGCCGCCGACGCCGGTCACCGCGGCGAAGAAGGCGAAGGTGACGATGTCATGCTTGCGCTGGGCGGCCGCCAACGCCCCGGTGGCGCCGAACACGGCGACGGCGGCGTAGTCGAACCAGACAAAGGCGGCGGCGAGGGCGTCCATGCCTGCATCCTCTATCGCGCAACCGTTTGACGGGCTAGAAGCGGCCCATGACCGAACCGAAGAAGGGCTGGTTCCAACGTCTCACCGCCGGGCTGTCGCGCTCGTCGAAGCAGATGACGGAACAGGTGGTCTCCACCTTCACCAAGCAGCCGCTGGACCAAGCCAAGCTCGACGAGCTGGAAGAAATGCTGATCGAGGCCGATCTCGGCCCGCATTCGGCTGCGCGCATCACCCAGCGCTTTTCCGACGAGAAGTTCGGTAAGAGCGTCGACGAGCGCGAGATCAAGGAAGCCCTGGCCGAGGCCATCGGCGCCGAGCTCGAGAGCCGCGAGGGCGAGTTCACGCCGCTGTCGGGGCCGCGCCCCTATGTGGTGATGTTCATCGGCGTCAACGGCTCGGGCAAGACCACCACCCTGGGCAAGATCGCCGCCGACTTGACCTCGCGCGGGGCCAAGGTGCTGGTGGTGGCCGGCGACACGTTCCGCGCCGCCGCCGTCGAGCAGCTGAAGATCTGGGCCGAGCGCTCGGGCGCCGACTTCATGTCGCGTCCGACCGGTTCGGACGCCGCGGGCCTGGCCTTCGACGCGGTCGAGCGCGCCAAGGCGCAGGGCTACGACGTGGTGCTGATCGACACCGCCGGCCGCCTGCAGAACAAGCAGGGCCTGATGGACGAGCTCCTGAAGGTCATCCGGGTGGTCAAGAAGGTCGAGCCCGAGGCCCCGCACGAGACCCTGCTGGTGCTCGACGCCACGGTCGGCCGCAACGCGCTGGCCCAGGAAAACATCTTCGGCAACCAGATCGGGGTGTCGGGCATCGTCATGACCAAGCTGGACGGCACCGCCCGCGGCGGGGTGCTGGTGCCGGTGGCCCAGGCCTCCGACAGCCCCATCAAGCTCATCGGCGTGGGCGAGGGGATCGACGATCTCCAGCCGTTCAAGGCCCGCGCCTTCGCCCGCACCCTGGTTGGACTCGACGAGGCATGAAGCTCTCTCCCGCCGCTCGCAAGTGGGTCCGCGGCGTCGTCGACTACGGCGGCCTGGTCGCGTTCCTGATCGGCTTCTTCCTCAACCGCGGCGGCGGCATGACCTCGCAGGAGGCCCTGGTCCAGGCGACCTGGTGGCTGGTCGGCGGGTCGGCCCTGGGCCTGGTCGTCGGCCTGGCCTTCGAGAAGCGCATCGCCCCGTTCCCGCTGATCGCCGGCGGCGCGGCCCTGGTGTTCGGCGGCCTGACCCTGTTCTTCCACGACGTCCGCTTCGTGAAGCTGAAGCCGACGGTGATGAACAGCCTGTTCGGCGTGGCGCTGCTGGGCGGGCTGATCCTGCGCAAGAACCCGCTGAAGCTGCTGCTGGGCGATGCGGTGAAGATGCCGGACGAAGGCTGGCGCAAGCTGACCCTCAACTACGGCCTGTTCTTCCTGGCCCTGGCGGGGCTGAACGAGATCGTCTGGCGCACCCAGCCCGACGACATCTGGGTGGTGTTCCGCTTCCCTGGCCTGCTGATCCTCACCGTGCTGTTCGGCTTCGCCCAGGTGCCGTTGATGATGAAGTACGCCAAGACCGACGAGCCGCCGCCGCCCCACGTCGAATAGCGCGCCCGCGCCCCCTGGCGCCGGCGCCGACCACTGACCATGTGTCGTCAAATCGACACCGTAGGCCGGTAGCGTCCAGGCGTGTCGACAGGCGGGGGTGGAACCGGATGGCCAAGTCGAAGTCCCAGGACAAGAAGAAGGGCCTGCCGGCCCTGGAGAAGTCGCCCAGCCATCTGCTGCATAGGGCGCTGCAACTGGCTCTCGACATCTATGCCGACGAGCAGGGCGAGGGCGGCGTCACCCAGCGACAATACGCGGTGCTGGCGGCGGTGGAGGCCTATGAGGGCCTGACCCAGACCGATCTGGTGCGCACGACGGGCATCGACCGCTCGACCCTGGCCGACATGGTCGCGCGGATGATCGTCAAGGGCCTGCTGGAACGCCAACGCTCGACCGCCGACGCCCGCGCCAACGCCGTCAGCCTGACGCCGGCCGGCCGCGTGGCCCTGGCCGAAGCCAAGCCGAAGATGGCGGCGGCGGATGCGCGGCTGCTGCGGCTGCTGTCGAGCGCCAAGCGCGAGGCTTTGACCGCCGGGTTGCGAGAGTTGATCCGCGCCGGCGACGAGGCCGCCGCTGGGCCGGTGCCCCTGACGGTCAAGAAGCCGAAGGCGGACAAGGCCGAGAAGCCGAAGAAGGCCAAGGCGGACAAGGCCGACAAGGCCAAGAAGAAGAAGCTCAAGAAGGCGGCCTGAGGGCCGCCGTCCGCTCATCCCGGCTAAGGGTGTGGGCCGCTAGACCCGAATATCCAGGATCGAACCCGGGCGCAGGATCTTCTGCGGCGGGTCGGCGGGCAGCGAGGCGGGCATGCGCTGGGCCGGCGCCGCCTGGGCCTGGGGCTGCGCCTGAACCTGCGGCTGGGCGGCCGGGCGACCCGTGGCCGCCGCGAAGAACGCCTGCTGGGCGCTGCTGCGCGCCGGGGCTTGAGCCTGCGGCTGCTGGGTCGGGAAGATCGGCGGGCGGATCGTGCTCACGGGGCGGCGCAACTATGGTTAACGGAACCTTGGCGAGGTTTCGTTGCGCCGCCTCAAGGATTGGTTAACGCGGCGCCTTGGCCAGCAGCTCGCGCGCCTTTTCCGGGGTCAGCGGCCCGGTGTGCTTGGCCAGGATCTGGCCGCCGGGGCCGACCAGGTAGGTCTCCGGCACGCCGGTGACGCCGAGGTCGATGCCGGCCCGGCCGTCACGGTCCACCAGGCGCTCGGCATAGGGGTCGCCAAGCCGGCCGATGAAGGCCTTGGTGTTCTCCGGCGCGTCCTTGTAGGCGACGCCGACGATGCGCACGCCCTGCTTCTTCAGGTCGACCAGCACCGGATGCTCGATCTCGCAAGGGGCGCACCAGGAGGCAAAGATGTTGACCAGCACGGGCGCGGGCTGGGCGGCGTCGTGCAGCCGAACCGGCCGGCCGGTGTCGAGCGTCGGCAGGGTCAGCTCGGGCAGGGGCTTGCCGACCAGGGCGTCGGGCTTCACCTGCGGGTCGCGCTTGAGCGAATAGAGGCCGAACAGCAGGCCGAGCGCCAGCAGCGCGGCCAGCGGCAGGAAGGCGAGGGTGCGGTTCACTGGCCGTCCTGCTCGGCGCGGCGACGCCAGATGCGCGACTGGCGCAGGGTGAAGACGATCATCCCGAGGAAGACCAGGGCGGTCAGGCCATAGGCCGGCCACACGAACAGCGCGTACTTGCCGGCGTCGAGGTCGAGCATCGGGTTATCCTCTCGCCGCGCGCAGGGCCGCGGCCTCGGCCCGGCGGCGCCAGACCTGGGCGCGGATGCCGACCAGCCACAGCGAGCCGAAGGCCGACATGTAGGCCAGGCCCATCAGCAGCAGCGGCCAGAGATAGTCGTTGGTCATCGCCGGGCCCTCGGCGCGGAACACCGAAGCCCCCTGGTGCAAGGTGTTCCACCAGTCGACCGAGAACTTGACCACCGGCAGGTTCACCGCCCCGACCAGGGCCAGGATCGCGCAGGCGCGGGCGGCCTTGGTCTCGTCGTCCAGCGAGGCGCGCAGGGCCATGTAGGCGAGGTAGACCAGGAACAGCACCAGCACCGAGGTCATCCGCGCGTCCCACTGCCACCAGGTGCCCCACATGGGACGGCCCCACAGCGAGCCGGTGAACAGCGCCATGAAGGTGAAGGCCGCGCCCAGCGGGGCGGCGGCGCGCGCGGCGGCGTCGGCCAGGGCGTGGCGGAACACCAGCGCCAGGAAGCTCGCGACCGCCAGGCAGGCGTAGACGAACATGCTCATCCACGAGGCCGGCACATGGATGAACATCAGCCGGACGGTGTCGCCCTGCTGGTAGTCCTCCGGAGCGGTGAAGCCGAGCCACAGGCCCGCCAGCGCCAGGACAAGCGCGATCGCGCCGAACATCGGGGCGGCCCAGCGGGAAAAGGCCATGAACCGCTCGGGATTCGACAGAAAGGCCGGCGCCGGGATCATGCCTGCGGCTTAGCCTCGGGCGATCCCTGCTGCAAGCGGCGCGTGCGCAGCGCCTGGCCGCGGGGCGACAGCCGGTAGCCGACCTCGAGGCTTTCAGTCAGGCCGAGCGCCTTGAGCTTGCGCACGTCCATCTTGAAGGCGAGCGTCTCGCGGCCGAGCCGGGCGGCGAGGTCGGGCGCTCGTACCCCCGGATTGGCGGCGATCAGCTCGAGCACCACGGCGGTCCAGGGGCCGCGGGCGTCGAGCCGGGCCAGCCGGGTCTCGATCTCGTCGAGGGCGGCGCTCGAGACGTCGAGCCGCAGGGCCCGGCGCGGGTCCTCGCCGATCAGTCGGAAGGCGATGCGGTGGATCGGCGCCTCGCCCTCGAGGGCGGCCAGCGCCGCGGCGGCGTCGGCGTAGCCGGCCCGGATCGCGTCGGCGTCGCTGATCGTTTCGGGGGCGACGACGGCGATCGCGTCAATGGCCAGCACCCCGACCGGCGTGGTCAGGGTCCCGCCGGCCTTGACGGTCGGCTTGCGCCACCGGCGGAAGGCCAGGTCGACCTTGCCTTCCGCGATGGCCGCCAGGACGGGCGCCTTGAACAGCATCGCCCGCCCTGTTTAGCACGGAAGCGTGCTAGCCGCCCTGCGGTCCATGGCCGCCGTGACGTCCGCCCATCCCCTTGCCGGGGCCGCGCGGGGCCAGGGTGTCGAAGGCCTTCTGCTGGGCCGGGCTCAGCTGAGCGTAGAATTTCTTGGTCGCCGCCGCGCGCTGGTCGAAGCGGGCGAGCCGCTCGGTCATCCGCGCCCGCTGGGCGTCGAGCCGCTGGGGCGTGGTCATCCCGGCCAT
This sequence comes from Phenylobacterium sp. 58.2.17, assembly GCF_026411515.1. Lineage (NCBI taxonomy): Bacteria > Pseudomonadati > Pseudomonadota > Alphaproteobacteria > Caulobacterales > Caulobacteraceae > Phenylobacterium > Phenylobacterium sp. 58.2.17. The sequence continues at coordinate 33,518 of NZ_JAPMTQ010000044.1, forward strand.
GGCGGCGCGGTCGCCGGGAGCCGGGCGCGCGGCTGGCTGGCTGGCGGCGAGGAACGCCTTCAGCGCCGGCTCCTGGTCAGGCCGCAGCTGCAGCGCCGCGCGCAGATGGTCGCCGCGGCGCGCGGCCATGGCTTGCGGATCGGGGCTGTCTCTTATACACATCTGACGCTGCCGACGAACCGGAAGGTGTGTAGATC
>NZ_JAPMTQ010000045.1:0-33511 GCF_026411515.1 Phenylobacterium sp. 58.2.17
TCGTGGCGTCGGCAGCGGCGTCAGCGGCGGTGGCGGCGGCGTCGGTCGCGGTGGCGGCGGCGTCGGTCGCGGTTTCGGCGGTGGCTTCGGCAGCGTCAGCGGCCTTTTCGGCCGGCTTGCCGCAGGCGGCGACGGACAGAGCGGCGACGGCGGCGCCGGCGACGAGCAGCTTGCGGAGGATTTCGGTGGTCATGTCTGGGTCCCCTGGAAACAGAGTTTAGAAGGCGCCCAACGAGGCGCCCCTGACGGGGAACATCGCTGTGCTGTTTCGGAATATGCCCGGCTTGGCGCTCAGGGCAAGGCTTTAATTCACGCCCTCGTGATCACTTTTGCAACCCTTCCCCCCATTCGCCCGAAAACCAAGGCGTTCGCGGGTGTTGTCGGACCTCGCGTCAATGTGGTTTCGAAGGACGGTCCGGCCCGGATGGGTGGTCGGCGGAGGGTTTTGCGATGGATTCGGCTTTGGCGGAGGCGCCGCGGACGCGGCTGATCGACCTGAAGGCGCGCGGCGGCGCGATGGCGGCGCTCGACTTCGGCGATCCCGGCCGACCGGTCGACATCGTCTTCGTGCACGCCAACGGCTTCAATGCGCGCACATACCGCACCATCCTCGCCCCGCTGGCCGAGGACCTGCGCATCCTGGCCGTGGACCAGCGCGGGCACGGCCGCTCGACCTTGCCTGCGGAGACCGTGGGGCGGACCTCATGGAACGGCCTGCGCGACGACCTCCTGGCGCTGCTGCAGATGCTCGACCTCAACGACGTCGTGCTGGCCGGTCACTCGATGGGCGGCACCGCCTGCGTGCTGGCCCAGGCGCTGGCCGCCGACCGCGTGCGCCGCGTGGTGCTGTTCGATCCGGTGGTGATGCCGGCGGCCGGGCCCGTCGATCCCGAGCAGTTGAGCAATTCGCCGCTGGTGCAGGGCGCGCTGCGCCGGCGGTCGGTGTTCCCCGACAAGGCCGCGGTGGTCAGCGCCTACACCGGCCGCGGCGCGTTCCGGACCTGGAACGGGGCGATGCTGGCCGACTACGTGGCCGACGGCTTCCGTGAGCGCGAGGACGGCCAGGTCGAGCTGTCCTGCGCGCCGGAGTGGGAGGCGTCGAACTTCGCCTCGCACGCGCACGACACCTGGGGCGCCTTCGAGCAGGCGAAAGTTCCGATTCGGATCCTGCGCGCCGAGGAAGGCTCGACCTGCCGGGAGGATCCCAAGCTCGACGCCCTGGTCGCCGCCGGCCGCATCGAGGTCGAGACGATCGCGGGCACGAGCCATTTCCTGCCGATGGAGCGGCCGGACCTGGTGCAGTCGGAATTGCGGGCGGCGCGCGCCTAGACCCTGTCCCGGTTGGCTTGAATCAAGCCAACCGGGATGAACAGAGTCGATTCTCTGAGTTTGGAGCGCTTCTTCCCCACTCACGATGATCCCTCGTGAGTGGGGAGGGCTCTAGAGCGCCAGCCCCGCCGGCGAGGCGGCGCGGTAGGCGGCCTGGGCCTCCTCCGAGATATCGACGACCTTGCGCTTGTCGAGGTCGAACGAGACGACGACCGCCTCGGCGCTGGCCCAGGGCCGGCCGCTCTGCGGGTCGACCATCCAGTGCATGACCCGGCGGGTGCGCGCGTCGCAGCCGGCGAAGCCGGAGCGCAGCTCGATCCCGTCACCGGCCTCCGGCCAGTCGAGGTGCAGGACCCGGTATTCGAGCACCGCCCCGCCGATCCGGGCGTCGGGGTCGCCGTCGGCCGGCCCAGGCCGGGTCTCGCCGAACAGCCGTCCCACCCCGTCCGAGACGCGGCCGATGAAGATCTCGGGCCGCATCCTTCCGAAGACGTCGCATTCGGCCGGGCCGATGACGCCGAGGCCGATCCGCTGGAGGCCGAGCGCGTCGGCGCGTTCCAGGGAGGCGGTGGGTACGACCGGCGCGAGGTCGACGCTGCGCGCCGCGGCGAAGCCCGGAACCTCGACCGTCAGTGCACGCGCCGCCTCGCGCAGGCGCTGGGGCCAGGGGAAGGGGCGCAACTCGCGCGCGGTGGCGTGATCGACGACCAACTGGAAGGTCGCGGCCGGCTGGCCGTCGAGGTGGCGGATGACCAGCAACAGACGCGCGTCGCACTCGCCGAGCTCCACGACCCCGCCGGTCATGTGCAGCGCCGCGCCGGCCTTTGCCTCGCGCAGAAAGCGGATGTGCTGCTCACGCACGACCAGCGTCGATTCGCCGTCGCGGGCGAAGGCGCGCGGCATGCCCAATCGCGCCGCGAGGCCGGCCAGTCCCTCCTGGGCCTTGGCGACCCAGAAGCGGACGTTCATGTGCCCCATCTCGTCGCATTCCCAGGTGTTGACGCCGCCGCTCCAGACCTCGACGCCTTGCTCGGACACTTGCACGCTCCCCCGACACTCGAAAAACGGCGCGAACCTTAGGGGGAGAGGGCCGCGCGCGCCAGGAGGCTGGCCCTGGCGGCTGCGAGGCGCTAGGGCGGGGCATCGGAGACAATGCGAGGCGCAGATGAGCGGCGAAGACTTCGTCTATGACGAAACCACCGGCGAATGGGTCAGCGCCGCGGACGCGGCCGCCAACGCCAAGGCGGCGGGCCAGGTCGAGGTCCGCGATTCGGTCGGCAACCTGCTGGCCGATGGCGACAGCGTCACCCTGGTCAAGGACCTGAAGGTCAAGGGCGCAGGCCAGACCCTGAAGCGGGGCACGGTGATCCGGTCGATCCGGCTGACCGGCGACGACCAGGAGATCGACTGCCGCCACGAGACCATCAAGGGCTTGGTGCTGCGCGCGGAGTTCGTCCGCAAGGTCTAGTCGCGCTTGCCTTCGGCCGGGTCGCCGCCCGAGCCCATGTGGCCGCCGGGCGGCGTGTCGGTGTCGAAGTTGCGGGTTTCGTCGGGGATGCGGTCGTCGGCGCGGGCGGCGTCGTCCTTGGGCCGGGCGCGGCCGGGCGCCTGGGGCGAGAGGTGGTCGTCGCGGGGGTGGGGCATCGGGGTTCTCCAGGGCTGACTGGAAAATTCTCCGAGGCGGCTTCGCGTTCCGGCATCCGCGCGCTGGTGGCCGACGTAACGACTGCATGGCAAGGTCGAACGTCTCCGGAGAACGCCGAATGCCGCCGCCCGCCCGCATGCTCGTCCACCGGCACGGCCTGGTGACGCGCGCGACGCACTGGATCAATCTGGCGGCGCTGATCGTGCTGCTGCTCAGCGGACTGCAGATCTTCAACGCGCACCCGGCGCTGTACTGGGGCGAGGTCTCGACCTTCGCCCGCCCGTGGGTGTCGATGTTCGCCGCCGAACGGGGGGGCGAGGCGGTCGGGATCACCAAGATCGGATCGACCTATGTCGAGACTGCCGGCGTGCTCGGCTTTTCCGGGAACGAGGTGCGCGGGTTCCCGGCCTGGGCGACGCTGCCCAGCTATCGCAGCCTGGCCGACGGACGCCGCTGGCACTTCGCCTTCGCGTGGCTCTTTGTGCTGAACGGCCTGGTTTATCTGAGCGCGGGCCTGATCGGCGGTCACGTCCGGCGCGATCTACTGCCGGCCCGCGATCAGCTGACGCCGCGCCATCTGGCGCGCGAGATCGTCGACCATGCACGGCTGCGGTTCCCGGCGTCGCGGCGTTACAACGTGCTGCAGAAGCTGACCTACCTGGCGGTGATCTTCGTCCTGCTGCCGATGATGGTGCTGACCGGGCTTTCGATGTCGCCGGGGATGAACGCCGGCTTCCCCTGGCTGCCGGAGCTGTTCGGCGGCCGCCAGTCGGCGCGTACGCTGCACTTCATCAGCGCCGGCCTGATCGTGCTGTTCGTGCTGGCGCACGTGGCGATGGTGCTGGTCTCCGGCCCCTTGAACAGCCTCCGGGCGATGATCACCGGAAAGTACGCCGTGGCGGAGGAAGCGCGATGATGGACCGCCGCCGATGGCTCTCGGGGCTGGCCGTCGCCGCGGCCGGCGCGGTGCTCGGGGCCTGCGACAAGCTGACCATGAACGCCGGCGTGCAGCGCGGCCTGGCGCGGGCCGAGGGATTGACCCGTCGCGTGCAGCGGCTGGTGGTCGACCGCAAGGCGCTGGCCCGAGAGTTCAGCCGCGCCGAGATCTCGCCCGACTTCCGCGCCAACGGCTCGACCTCGCCAGGCGACCCGGATTACCGGGCGCTGGTCGAGGCCGGGTTCGCCGACTGGCGGCTGGTGATCGACGGACTGGTCGAGCGGCCGCTGTCGCTGAGCCTGGACGAATTGCGGGCTCAGCCGGCCCGAACCCAGATCACCCGTCACGACTGCGTCGAAGGCTGGTCGGCGATCGGCGAGTGGAGCGGCGCGCGGCTGGGGCCGCTGCTGGACCGCGCCGGGCTGAAGGAGACTGCGCGCTACATCGTCTTCCACTGCGCCGACACCCTGGACCCGAACGCGCCGGCGGCCTTGGGCCGCTACTATGAGAGCATCGACCTGATCGACGCCTATCACCCGCAGAGCATCCTGGCCTACGACATGAACGGCGCGCCCCTGGCGGTGAAGCACGGGGCGCCGGTGCGGCTGCGGGTCGAGCGCCAGCTCGGCTACAAGCACGCCAAGTACGTCATGCGCATCGAGGCGGTGGCCGACCTGGCCGGGATCGGCGGCGGCCAGGGCGGGTTCTGGGAAGACCGCGGCTACGAGTGGTACGCGGGGATCTGAGCCGCGGAATTGACATCGGCGCCGGAAAATCCCGAACTGCGCCTTGCGGGGACGGGCCCTGCCAGCAGGACGATGACCATGAACGCCGTGATCGCTGCAGGCGCCGGCTTTCTCGCCGCGGTGCTGTGGATCGACCTGACGTTCGACGTGCAGGTGCAGCGCCGGGGGGCGGATCGCGCCCCCGACGAGGTGCTGGCCTCGATCGCGCCCTATTACCGGCGGGTGACGACCGGGGCCTGGCCGATGAACTGGCTGACGCCGTCGGTGCTGGCCCTGACCGTGGCGGCCATCCTGGTGCAGGCGGTCGAGCGGGTGCAGCCGATCTGGGTCAGCGGCGCCTCGCTGGCGCTGGCGGGCGTCGTCATCGGGCTGGCGCTGTGGCGGACGTGGCGCAACGCGGTGCGGCTGGGCCAAGCGGTGGACACGCCCGAGGTGCAGACCAGGCTGGCGGTGGACATCTATCGCGACCACCTGATCAGCCTGGCGGCGATGCTGGCGCTGGTCGGCCTGCAGGCGGCGACCAGCTTTCCATTCTAGACCCTGTCCCGGGCGGCTTGAATCAAGCCAGCCGGCACAGGGTCGATTCCTTGAGTTTAGAGCCCATCATACCCCACTGATGATGATCCATCGTGAGTGGGAAGGGCTCTAGGCCTTAGTTGTAGGGCGAGGCGCCGATCAGCTCGGCCTCGGCTGCGCAGGCCGCGCCGTCAGGCGCCCTGGCGGATTTGCGCAGAGCCGCCAGCTCCTTGCGGGCGGCGTCCATGTCGGCGCGGAAGGCGGCCGAGCCGTGCAGTCCGGCGACGACAATCGCGCCGTTGGTGCGGCCGGCCTCGACCGCGCTCATGTTGTGCACGCCGCAGATCAGCCGGCTTTCGCCGAACGAGCGGGCGCGGGCGAGGATCTCGGTGGAACGCTCTGGAACCAGTTCGGCCAGGATCAGGCCGACGGTCCAGCCCCAGGTGGTGTGGCCGGAGGGATAGTCGGGGCTCTTGGCCAGGCCGTCGGTCTTGGCCACGCAGATGTCGCCCTCGTCGATCAGGTAGGGGCGCTGGCGCTTGTAGATGTCCTTCGGGTGATTGACCGCACGGCGCACGTCGTAGCGGGCGGTCATCAGGATCTTGGTCAGCTTAGGCGCGGCCTGCGGGGTCAGCTCCATGCCGATGGCGCAGCTCATGTCCTTGACGATGGCGGCCTCGTCGGCGTCGGCGGCGGCGAGCGACCAGCGCGGACTGTCCTTCAGCGAGCGGGTGGCGAGGAAGGCCGAACGGTCGGCCTGGTAACGGATCGTCCCCGGCGTCGGGGCCGGGGGGAGGATCTTGTAGCTGTCGGGGGCGGCTTCGCCGAGATAGCCGCTCGGCGCGGGCTTGGCCTGTTGCTGCGCGAGCGCGGTTCCGCCGACGGCGGCGAGCGCGGCCACAGCGGCCAAATGGATGACGATGCGGTTCATGACGACCCTCCCGAACAGAGGGCCGATCATGCGGAGCCGCGCCCGCGGTTCAAGCGGCGGATTTGCCTTCGCGGGCCTGGCCGGGGCTAGATTGGCGTGCGAGCACAACTCAGCCCCTGGAGAACGCCATGCACCCCGCCATCGCCCCTGGAAACATCGCCGTCGTCACCGGCGCGGCCAATGGCATCGGGGAGGCGGCCGCCCGACGCCTGGCGGGCGAGGGGATGCGCGTCTGCCTGGCCGATTTCGACGCAGAGCGGCTGGCGCGGGTGCAGGCCGATCTCGGCGACCAGGCGATCGCCGTGACGCTGGACGTCTCCGACCGCGCCGCGGTCGAGGCGCTGGCGCGCGAGGTGGCCGACCGGCTGGGTCGGGTCTCGGTGCTGATGAACAACGCCGGGGTCGGCGGCGGGGGAGATGCGCTCTCCAACCCCGACGGCTGGGCGCGGGTGCTGGGGATCAACCTGATGGGCGTGCTGCACGGGGTGCAGGCCTTCGTCCCGGGGATGGCGGCGAGCGGCGCGCCGGGGCTGGTGGTCAATACCGGCTCCAAGCAGGGCGTGACCATGCCGCCGGGGGACACCGCCTACAACGTCTCCAAGGCCGGGGTGAAGGCGCTGACCGAGGGGTTGGCGCATACGCTGCGCAATTCGGATGGATGCCAGGTCAGCGCCCACCTGCTGGTGCCGGGCTTCACCTATACCGGAATGATCGCCAGCCGGATTCCCGAGCGGCCGCCCGGCGCCTGGACGCCCGAGCAGGTGGTCGAGCGCATGCTCGAGGGGATCGGCCGCGGCGACTTCTATCTGTGGTGCGAGGACAACGAGACGCCGCGGGCGGTGGACGAGAAGCGCGTGCTCTGGTCCGCCGGCGACATCGTCGAGAACCGCCCGGCGCTGTCGCGCTGGCACGCCGACTGGAAGGCGCGGTTCGACGCCTACATGGCCGGCGAGTAGGGCCCAAAGAAAAACGGCGTCCCGAGGGACGCCGTTTTATTGTGCCTTAGGCCTTCTTTTCGAAGAGCTTGTTCCAGCGCGGCTTGGTGCGGGTCTTCCACGAACCGCGGTGCCAGGCGTCCGAGGCGATCAGCGGCACCACGGTGGTGGCTTCGGCGAACACCATCTGTTCCCAGGTCACGTCGACCTTGCCCCAGGAGCAGGCCTCCTTGAGGGTCGAGGACGAGCAGGCGCCGTCGCGCACGTCGGCCACGGTGATCTGCACCGCGTACTTATGCATCTCGGCTTCGTGGCCGAGGATCTCGGCGCAGACCACGGTGTCCTGGGCGAAGTTCTTCGGCACGCCGCCGCCGACCATGAACAGGCCGGTGGTGCCGGCCGCCAGCTTGATGTCGGTCAGTTCGCGGAAGTCGGCGACCGCGTCGATGGTCAGGTAGGGCTTGCCTTCCTTCATCTTCTCGACCTGGTGCTTGACCAGCCCGAAGCCGGCCGAGCTATCGACGAAGGCCGGGCAGAAGATCGGCACGCCTTCGCGGTAGGCGGTCTCGATCAGCGAGTCCGGCTTCTTGGCGTTGCCCGCCGCCAGCCACTTGCCCATCTCCCAGATGAACTCGCGCGACGAATAGGGGCGCGGCTCCAGCAGGTTGCAGATCTCGTAGATCGTGCCGTCGCAGTTCTGCAGTTCTTCTTCGTCGATATAGGTGTCGTAGATGCGGTCGATATAGAGGTCGCGCAGGTCGCGGTCGTCGACGTTCGACTGGGCCTGATAGTGCTTGAAGCCGAGGGCTTCGAAGAAGTCCATGTCGACGATCGAGGCGCCGGTGGCGACGATCGTGTCGATCATCCCGTACTTCACCATGTCGCGGTAGATGTGCATGCAACCGCCGGCGCTGGTCGAGCCCGCGAGGGTCAGCCAGGTCGAGCAGTCCTTGTCTTCCAGCGACATCGACCAGATGTCGGCGGCGCGCGCGGTGTCGCGGCTGGTGAAGCTCATCTTGCGCATGGCGTCGATGACCGGACGGGCGTCGTACTGGTCGATCGCCACGTGCTCGACGGTGTTGGCCAGCAGTTCGGCCTTGCGGTTCGACTTCTGAACGTCAGCGTTCATTCTCTGAAACCTCTAGAGTTTGAGCGCCCGTCCGAAATGGAAAAGGCGCGGCCAGGACGGAGCGACCGGCCGCGCCTATAACTGTGGAGCAGCCGGCTTATTTCCGCCGACGCTTCTTTCCGCGCGCACGCGACAGCTTCACGACATTCTGGTTCTCCTGGCGGGGAACCGGAATGGACCGACGGGCCAGGCCGTACATCGAGGCCATGGGGGCGTCGGACGCCTCGACGGTTTCGGCGTCGCCGTAGCCGTTGAAGCGGGTGTTCATCGCCACGCCGTAGGCGCCGAGCATGCCGATCTCGACATAGTCGCCCTCGCGCACATCCTCCGGCAGCCAGAACGGGCCGGGCATGTGGTCGAGCGAGTCGCAGGTCGGACCCCAGAAGCGGTACGGCTTCAGCGTGCCCTGGACTTCCTTGGCCTCGCCGTTCTCGCTGCGGAGCAGCTTGACCGGAAAGGGCCATTTGGTGTGCGCGGCGTCGAACAGCGAGCCGTACGACCCGTCGTTCAGATAGAGCGCGTCGCCCTTCTTGAGCTCGACCTTGGTGAGGATCGACGAGCCTTCGGCGACCAGCGCCCGGCCGGGTTCGCACCACAGCTCGGTCGTCTCGTGCACCATCATCTCGGCGAAGCCGCGGTCGATGGAGTCCATGTAGTCGGCCAGGTCCGGCGGAACCATGCCGGGATAGACCGACGGGAAACCGCCGCCCACGTCCACCACGTCGGCGAACACGCCGGCGCGGACCAGGGCCCGCGAGGCCTGGGTCATCGCCGCCTGATAGGCGGTCGGCCGCATGCACTGGCTGCCGACGTGGAACGAGACGCCCATCAGGTCCTGGGTCGCGCGGCGCGCGGCCAGCAGCAGGCCCGGAGCCTGGTGCTGATCGACGCCGAACTTGCCGGCCAGCGAATAGGCCGCGCCCTCGGCGGCGACGCCGAGGCGGACGATGAGGTTGAGATCCTTGGCGCCCTGGGTCGCGGCGAGGATCTTCTCGAGCTCCTCGTGCGTGTCGAGGGAGAAGGTCTTCACGCCATGATCGAAATAGGCGGCGGCGATCGCCGCGCGGCTCTTGACCGGGTGCATGAAAGCCATGCGCGAACCCGGCGCGTGCTGCGCGACCAGCTCGATCTCGGGGACCGAGGCCACATCGAAGGACGTCACGCCGTTTTCAACGAGGGCCTTGATGACCCACGGCGAAGGATTGGCCTTCACCGCGTAGAAGACGTCGCCTTTGAAATTCTCCTGGAACCAGCGCGCCGCTACCGCCACCGCGTCCGGTCGCGCAATGGCGACAGGGCGTTCCGGTGGCCGCTCACGGACCAGGTCCAGGGGCGTATGGTACGTGCGCAATTCACGTAGCCCCCATTGGCAGTTGAACCCAGACCGGCGTTAGCAGCGCTTTTCAGGACATCGGGTCCGCCGGAGCCGTGCGAAATAGGGGCGATGATCTCCGATGTAAAGGGGTTTGTGCCCTCGCCTAAAAATTGTCATCAAACCCAAGCCGGGCCAGGACTTGCGAGGGGGCGGACGCAACATGGTTTCGAGGGATTTTCCGGATGCCCCGATCGCTTTGCGTACAGCGGTTTGCGGGGATGCGGCGCACATCGCCAGGCTGCACGACGCGGTCTGGCGGGCCACCTATCGCGACCTGGCGACTCCGGCGGCGTGGGAGGGGCTGACCGAGGCGGTGCGTCGCGCGCGCTGGGAGGAGGTGCTGGGCGAAGACCGTCCGCGGCGCACGACCCTAGTCGCCGAGCAGGGTGGGCGCATCGTGGGGTTCGGGACCGCCTGCGCGCCGACCGAGGCCGTGTTCGGCGGGCGCGGCGAGGTCCGTTGGCTGCATGTGGACCCCGCCGTGCAGGGCCGCGGGATCGGCCGGCGGCTGATGGCGGCGCTGTCGCGCCAGCTCGCCGACTGGGGCTATGGCGGCTGCGCGCTGGCGGTGGTGGTCGGCAACGCGCCGGCGATGCTGTTCTACGAGCGGCTGGGCGCAGCCGGGCCGGCGGCTTCACCGATCCTGGACCGCTCTGGCCCTCGAACAACATCGTCTTCGTCTGGGATGAGCTTTCGGCGCTGATCGGAGACGGGCAGTACTGACCGCAGCCGTGCGTTCGAATACATGTGACAGCCGATGATACTATCGCGCGCTGGACCGAAAGCGTGGCCCTATGTCATGAAGCCGTCGCAAGGGTCGGCGATCACAGCCAGTCCGTGCGCGCGCTGATCCGGGGAAGCCTCGCCATCCATGTCTGAAGCCGCCGTACTGTCGGTGCGGAACGCCTCCAAGAGCTTCGGCTCGCGGCGCGCCCTTGATTCCGTGTCCCTCAATGTCAGCAAGGGCGAGATGATCGCCCTGATCGGCCCCTCAGGGTCCGGCAAGTCGACCTTGCTGCGCTCGATCAGCGGGCTGCAGACGATCGACGCCGGCGCGGGCCGGATCGAGGCGTTCGGCGGCGTCGTGCAGTCGGACGGCAAGATCAGCGGCAAGGTGCGCGAAGCGCGCATCCGCATCGGCTTCATCTTTCAGCAGTTCAACCTGGTCGGCCGCCTGACCCTGTTCTCGAACGTGGCGCTGGGCTCGCTGGGCCGCATTCCGTTCCTGCGCGGGGTGTTCGGTTTCTGGCCGGCCGAGACCAAGAACGCGGCCATGGCCGCGCTGGCCCGCGTCGGCGTGGCCGAGTACGCCGGCCAGCGCGCCAACACCCTGTCCGGCGGCCAGCAGCAGCGCGGCGCGATCGCCCGCGCCCTGGTCCAGAAGGCCAAGATCATCCTGGCCGACGAGCCGGTCGCCTCGCTCGACCCGGTGTCGGCGCGCCGCGTTATGGAAATCCTGCGCGACCTGAACCAGCAGGACGGCCTGACCGTGGTCGTCACCCTGCACCAGGTCGACTACGCCCTGCGCTACTGTGACCGCGTGGTCGCCCTGAAGGCCGGCAAGGTGGTCTATGACGGGCTGGCCTCGGGCCTGGACCGCAAACAGCTCATCGACATCTACGGCCCGGAATTCGAGGACGTCTTCTGGGAAGGAGCCCCGCAATGATCGACCGTCGCCTGCTTATCGGCAGCAGCCTGGCCGCCCTCAGTGTTGCGGCCTGCGGCAAGTCCGAGACCACCACGCCCGCCGGCGGACCGCCGAAGGTGGTCAACTTCTCGATCCTGGCGACCGAGAACTCGACCAGCATGGAGACCTTCTGGAAGCCGATCCTGGCCGACATGGAAAAGTCGATCGGCATTCCGGTGAAGCCGTTCTTCGCCTCCAACTACACGGCCCTGATCGAGGCGCTGCGCTTCAAGCAGACCGACGCCGGCTGGTTCTCCAACCAGTCGGGCCTGGAGGCGGTGCGCCGCTCGAACGGCGAGGTGTTCGCGCGCACCTTCGATCCCAGCGGGTCGGACGGCTACAAGTCGCTGCTGATCGTCCCGGCCAGCTCGAAGACGACGCTGGAAGACGTGCTGAAGTGCGACAAGACGCTGACCTTCGGGATCGGCGACGCGAAGTCGACCTCGGGCACCCTGGCGCCGATGACCTATTTGTTCGCGCCGAAGGGCATCCGCCCGGAAGCCTGCTTTAAGCAGGTGCGCGCCGCCAACCACCAGGCCAACCTGTTCTCGGTGGCCAAGGGCGTGCTGGACGTGGCCACCAACAACTCCACCGCCCTGCGCCTGCAGCGCGAGCGCGGCTCGCCGGTCGCCGACCAGGTGCGGGTGATCTGGGAAAGCCCGAAGCTGCCCGAGGACCCGATCATCTGGCGCAGCGACCTGGACCCGGCGGTGAAGGAAAAGCTGCGGCAGTTCTTCCTGACCTATGCGCAGGGCGAAGGGCCCGAGGCCGAGCGTCAGCGTAAGCTGCTGGCGGCGCTGTCGATCGGCGGCTTCCGCCCGGCCGACAACTCCCACCTGCTGCCGGTGCGCGAGATGGAGGCGACCGAGCAGCTGCTGGAGGCGCGCAACGCCGGCGACAAGGTCAAGGAAGCCCAGGCCCAGAAGTCGTTGGACGCCATCGCCGCCGAGCGCGCGGTGCTGGAAGCCAAAACCGGCCAGCCGGTCGCGGCGCAGTAGGATATTTCCGTGACCGCCAGCGTGACCGACTCCGATCTCCTGAAACCGCCTTCGCGGCCCCTGGGCCAGCAGCTGTTCGATCTCGGCCTTTGGGGCGGGATCATCGTGCTGCTGGTGATCAGCTTCGGCCCGGCCGAGATGAGCAAGCTGCCAAAGCTGTTCGAGAATTCGGACAACATGCGGCAGTTCGGACGCGAATTCCTGCATCCGGACTTCAGCGACTGGACGTTCCTGGTCAGCCAGATGTGGCTGACCGTCCAGATCGCGCTGTGGGGTACGGCCATCGCCGTGCTGATCGCCGTGCCGCTCGGCCTGCTGGGCGCGCGAAACGTGACGCCGTCTTACATCCAGCTGCCGATCCGCCGGCTGATGGATGTGCTGCGCTCGGTGCCCGACCTGGTCATCGGCACCATCTTCGTCGTGGCGGTCGGCCTGGGGCCGTTCGCCGGAGTCATGGCCCTGGCGCTCAACACCGGCGGGGTGCTGGGCAAGCTATTCTCCGAGGCGGTCGAGTCGATCGACAAGGGCCCGGTCGAGGGCGTGCGCGCCACCGGCGCGGCGCCGCTGCAGGAAGTGGTCTGGGGGGTGATCCCGCAGGTCGCGCCGCTGTGGACCTCGTATGCGCTCTACCGGTTTGAATCCAACAGCCGGGCGGCCACTGTGCTCGGCCTGATCGGCGCCGGCGGCATTGGCCAGATCCTGTTCGACAGCCTGAATTCGTTCTCGTACTCGCGAGTCGCGGCCATCGCGATCGTCATCGTGATCGCTGTCACATTGATCGACCTGCTGTCGCAAACCATCCGTGCACGCCTGCTCTAAGGCGTGACCAGAATGTCGCAGGCGGGGCCAATCGCGCGCCCCGCCGCGCAGTCGCCGTCGGCGGCGGGATTCAACGGAATCGTTGCCGTGTAAGGCGTTGATCGCTTTTCGAGGGCGCTATCGAGCGTCCACGGGAGGGGCATCGCAAATCCGTCATCAAACTTACGATCTGCTGTCGCCGAAGCTTGGCGGAAGCGTCACGGGACCTCGTTAAGCCGCCTCGCAAGCCTCTGAAAGGGCTCACGGGGATAGCTCTACAAGGATCCTGATAATGAAGATCAACACCTCGCTTTGCGCCGGGGCGGCGCTCGGCGTGATCGCGCTCGCCATCGCCGGCGGCGCCCAGGCGCAAGACACCACCACCGCCTGGAAGGGCGCGCCGCAGTTCCAGAACGATACGCTGACCTTCAAGGTTCGCGGCCGCGTCTACGAAGACTTCGTGCACCAGGAGGTCGATCGCCAGACCGGCGCCGACTTCGACGCCAACGTCACCCGCCTGCGGACCGCGCGTCTCGGCGTGGAAGGCACCTGGAACGCCAACTGGGCGTACAAGGCCGAGTTCACCGTGGCCGGCGGCTCGGCCAACTGGGAAGACCTGATCCTCGAATACAAGCCGACCGACAGCGTCTCGATCATGGCCGGTAACTTCAAGACCGTGTCGTTCGAGAACATCTCATCGTCGCGCTACACCACCTTCATGGAGCGCGGCCCATTCAATGACGTGCTCGACATCGGCCGCGTGATGAACGTCCAGGTCAAGGCGAACGGCGAGAACTGGACCGCCGCCGTCGCGGTGTCCGGCGACTCGCTGAACAACGCCGACCCGACCGCCACCGCCACCGGCGGCAGCGAGGCTCTCGGCGTCAACGGCCGCGTGACCTGGGTTCCGATCAACGGCGACGCCACCAAGCTGCACGTCGGCGCCTGGGCGCGTTATCGTGATCGCCAGGACCAGGCCAACTTCAACTATCAGGCCCGCAACAACACCAACTACGGCGCCCGCTACATCTCGACCGGCGCGGTCGGCGTCGCCGACACCATGGTCGGCCTGGAAGGGGTGTTCATCCAGGGGCCGTTCGCGGTGCAGGCCGAGTGGGCCAAGGCCGATGTTGATCGCCTAGCCAACGTCTCCAGCGACTTCACGACCTACTACGTCGCCGGCTCGTGGTTCGTGACCGGAGAAATGAAGAACCTCGACGTCAAGAAGGGCGAGTGGGGCCGGACCAAGATCCTGAACCCGGTCACCAGCGGCGGCCTCGGCGCGCTGGAACTGGCGGTGCGCTACGACAACACCGACCTGACCAACTTCAACATCCCGGCCACGGCCGGCGAGTACTCCGCCTGGACGCTCGGCGCTAACTGGTACGTGCACCCCTACGTCCGCTTCATGGCGAACTACACGAAGTCCGAGAACGACAACAAGGCCGTCGGCGCCGACGTCGACGTCGAGACCCTGCAGTTCCGCGCTCAGTTCGACTTCTAAGACCTCCCCAGCGGGGCGGCCGGCCGGTCGCCTCGCTCCCCCTTTCCATCGAGGAGCAACCTCAAGTGAAGAAACTCCTGGCCTTCGGCGCCGCCGCAGCCTCTGTCATGGCGATCTCTGCGCCGGCGCACGCCGCCCGCGACTACGTCTGGGCCGCCGGTTCGTCGACCGTGTTCCCGTTCGCCACCCGCGTGGCTGAAAACTACGCCAAGAAGACCGGCAAGAAGGCTCCCAAGATCGAGAGCCTGGGCACCGGCGGCGGCATCAAGCTGTTCTGCGGCGGCGTCGGCGACGCCTTCCCGGACATCGCCAACGCTTCGCGCCCGATGAAGAAGTCGGAGTTCGACGCCTGCGCCGCCAAGGGCGTGAAGGACATCGTCCAGATCAAGATCGGCTTCGACGGCATCGTCGTGGCGACCGACAAGGACGGCGCGGACTACAACTTCAAGACCGAGCACCTGTACCTTGGCCTGGCCGCCAACGTCCTGCGTCAGGGCAAGTTCGTGAAGAACCCCTACGCCACCTGGGATGAGATCGGCACCGGCCTGCCGGGTAACCGCATCAACGTCTATGGCCCGCCGCCGACCTCCGGCACCCGCGACGCGTGGGTGGAACTGGCCATCGAGGCCGGCGCCCGCAAGTTCCCGACCGCCGAAGAGTTGCGCTCGAACAACGAAAAGAAGTTCAAGGAACTGGTCGACCCGATGCGCAAGGACGGCTGGGTCGACGCCGGCGAGAACGACAACGCCATCGTCGGCACCCTGACCAAGACCCCCGGCTCGCTGGGCGTCTTCGGCTGGTCGTACCTCGAAGAGAACATGGACAAGATCAAGGGCGCCTCGGTCAACGGCGTGAAGCCGACCGCCCAGTCGATCGCGGACGGCTCGTATCCGCTGGCCCGTTCGCTCTACATCTACGTGAAGAAGGCCAACATCGGGGTGACCCAGGGCCTGCAGGAATACCTCAACGAGTTCGTCTCCGATGCGGCGACGGGCAAGGGCGGCTACCTGCAGAGCCGCGGCCTGATCGCGCTGCCGGCCGGTCAGCACGAGGCCCAGAAGGGCGTCGCCCAGAAGCTGACCCCGATGGCGCGCCCGGCCGCCTAAGGACCAGTCCCAGGAGAGACGGCGAGCGCCGCGGACCCTCAGGTCCGCGGCGCTTTCCGTTTCAGCCCACGGCGTCGGCGCGCAGCGCCTCCGCTGGGCTGACGGGGCCGGCCGCCTTGCGCTCGCTGTAGCGGTCGACCAGGTAGTCGGCGCGGTCGCGGGTCAAGAGGGTGAACTTCACCAGCTCCTCCATCACGTCGACCACGCGGTCGTAGTAGGACGAGGGCCGCATCCGTCCGGCCTCGTCGAACTCCTTCCAGGCCATGGCCACGGACGACTGGTTGGGAATGGTGATCATCCGCATCCAGCGGCCGAGCAGGCGCAGGGTGTTGACCGCGTTGAACGACTGCGACCCGCCGCTGACCTGCATCACCGCCAGGGTGCGGCCTTGGGTCGGGCGGACGCTGCCGACCTCGAGCGGGATCCAGTCGATCTGGCTCTTCATGACCCCGGTGACCGCGCCGTGGCGCTCTGGGCTGCACCAGACCTGCCCCTCGGACCACAGCGACAGCGCACGCAGTTCCTGGACCTTGGGGTGGCTGGGGTCGGCCCCGTCGGGCGGCGGCAGGCCATGCGGGTCGAAGGTGCGGGTCTCGGCGCCCAGCGCCTGCAGGATGCGGGCGGCCTCCTCGGTCAGCAGGCGGCTGTAGGAGCGTTCGCGCAGCGAGCCGTAGAGCAGCAGGATCCGCGGCGGATGGGGCGCGCGGGCGGTCGGCTCAAGCTGGCCATGGTCTGGCTGGCGGAGGAATTGCGGTTCTAGGGCTGGGAACTCGGTCACAGATCGCTCTCGGATGCGGAAGGCGTCTTCCATTTGTCATATAATTCGATTATTCGAGAAATATGGAAATAACAAGCGCCGTCGCGAGCCTCGCCGCCCTCGCCCATGAGGGCCGTCTCACCGCCTTCCGCTTGCTGGTCCAGGCCGGCGACGGCGGGTTGGCGGCCGGCGAACTGGCCCGCCGCCTCGAAGTGCTGCCGAACACGCTTTCGACCAATCTGGGCATCCTGGCCCAGGCCGGGTTGGTGGCCTCGCAGCGCGAAGGGCGCTCGATCATCTATCGCGCCCACTACGAGGCCATGGGCGAGCTGCTGGCCTACCTGGTCGAGGATTGCTGCGCCGGGTCGCCCGAAATCTGCGCCCCGCTGGCCAGACTGACCAGCGGCTGCTGCGCCGCCTGATCCCTGAACGGAGCCTTCCGCGTGACCTACAACATCCTGTTCCTCTGCACCGGCAACTCGGCGCGTTCGATCATCGCCGAGGCGGTGCTCAACAGGGAGGCGGCCGGCCGTTTCCGCGCCTACTCCGCCGGCTCGGCGCCGAAGGGCGAGGTTAATCCCCACGCCCTGGCGTTGGTGGAATCGCTGGGGTTCGCGGCCTCCGACTTCCGCTCGAAGGCCTGGGACGAGTTCGCGAGGCCCGGCGCGCCGCCGCTCGATTTCGTCATCACCGTCTGTGACAATGCTGCCGGCGAGGTCTGTCCGGTCTGGCCAGGGCGGCCGGTCAGCGCCCATTGGGGGATCCCCGACCCGGCCGCGGTCGAGGGTTCGCAGGCGCAGATCGCCGCCGCCTTCGCCGAGGCGGCGCGACAGCTCGGAACGCGTATCAGACTGTTCCTCAGCCTGCCGCTGGAGACCATCGACCAGCTGTCGCTGCAGACCAGGCTGCGCGAGATCCACGAACGCGCCGACGCGCCGGGCGCGTGACGATGTCCGTTTTCGAGCGCTACCTGACGCTCTGGGTCGCGCTCTGCATCGTCGCCGGCGTGGCCCTCGGCCACCTGTTTCCAGGCGTCTTCCAGGCGATCGGCGCGGCCGAGGTCGCGCAGGTCAACCTGCCGCTGGCCGGGCTGATCTGGTTGATGATCGTTCCGATGCTGATGAAGGTCGACTTCGCGGCCCTGCGCAGCGTCGGACGCCACTGGCGTGGCATCGGGGTGACGCTGGTCGTCAACTGGGCGGTGAAGCCGTTCTCGATGGCGGCGCTGGGAGCGTTCTTCATCGGCTGGCTGTTCCGGCCCTATCTGCCGGCCGGCGAGATCGACAGCTACATCGCCGGCCTGATCATCCTGGCGGCCGCGCCTTGCACGGCAATGGTCTTCGTCTGGAGCAACCTGACCCGGGGCGAGCCGAACTTCACCCTCAGCCAGGTGGCGTTGAACGACGCGATCATGGTGGTGGCCTTCGCGCCCATCGTCGGGCTGCTGCTGGGGCTCTCGGCCATCAGCGTGCCCTGGGAGACGTTGCTGCTGTCGGTGGGGCTCTACATCGTCGTACCGGTGATTCTGGCGCAGAGCCTGCGCGCGGCGCTGATGCGCCGCGGCGGGGCCGCATTGGTGAGCGCCGCGCTCGCCTGGCTCTCGCCGGCGGCGCTCGCGGCGCTGCTGGCGACCCTGGTGCTGCTGTTCGGGTTCCAGGGGCAGCAGATCATCGCCCAGCCCGCCGTGATCGCCATGCTGGCGGTTCCGATCCTGATCCAAACCTACTTCAATTCCGGCCTCGCCTACCTGCTCAACCGGGCCGTCGGCGAAGCACATTGCGTGGCCGGGCCGTCGGCGCTGATCGGGGCCAGCAACTTCTTCGAACTGGCGGTCGCCGCGGCGATCAGTCTGTTCGGCTTCAAGTCCGGTGCGGCGCTGGCGACGGTGGTCGGGGTGCTGATCGAGGTCCCGGTCATGCTGTCGGTGGTGGCGATCGTGAACGCCAGCAAGGCCTGGTACGAGCGCCGAGCGCCGGCGCGCAGCTAGGCTGGCGTCCGACGCACTTCGGTGCGCACCGCCGAACCGTTCTCCAGGGTGCGGTGGACAGGGCATTTGCCGGCGATTTCGACGAGCTTTTCCGCCAGGTCGTCAGTGAGTTCGCCGTCGACCGAGATCACCCGGGTGAAGCAGTCGATCTTCGGATGGACCGGTGAATCGCCGCCGCCGACGCCGTCGCGGGCGTGGACCTTCTCGTGGCTGACCTCGACCTGGATGCGGCCGAGCTCCAGGCCCTTTCGGTCGGCGTAGAGGCGCAGGGTCATCGAGGTGCAGGCGCCGAGCGCGGCCGAGATGAGATCGTAGGGCGAGGGGCCGCTGTCGTCGCCGCCGACGCTCTGCGGCTCGTCGGCGAACAGCCGGTGACGGCCGGCCTGGACGGCGTTCTGGAACTTGCCCTCGCCGGTCTCCATGACCCGAACATGCTCGAACGCCTCCTCGCCCTGCGGCGTATCGGGCGGCAGGTAGCGGGGCAGCCAGCCGCCTATCACCTGCGCGGCGAAGGCCGCGTCGCCGGGATCACTGAGCAGGTGGTCGGCCTTGTCGAGCGAGACGAAGCTCTTGGGATGCTTGGCGGCCAGGAAGATGCGGGTGGCGTTGTCGATGCCGACTGTCTGGTCGAGCGGCGAGTGCAGGATCAGCAGCGGCTTCTTCATCGCCGCCACCGCCTCTCGGATGCTGCGGCGGCGCACGTCCTCGACGAACTGGCGCTTTATGGTGAAGCGTCGGCCGCCCAGCTCGACCTCGGCCTGACCCTCGGCCTCGATCTGTTCGAGGCTGGAGCCGAGGTTCTTCAGGGCATGAGCCGGATCGGCGGGGGCGGCGATGGTCACCACCGCGCGAACCTCGGGGATGTCCTTGGCGACGGCCAAGGCCGCTGCGCCGCCCAGCGAGTGGCCGATCAGGACCGAGGGGGCGCGATGATGCCGGCGCAGGTAGTCGGCGGCGGCGCGCAAGTCCTCGATGTTGGACGTGAAGTTGGTCGAGGCGAACTCGCCCTGGCTGGACCCCAGGCCGGTGAAGTCGAAGCGCAGCGCCGCCACGCCGATGCGCGCCAGGTCGGCGGCGATACGGCGCGCGCCGAGCAGGTCCTTGGAGCAGGCGAAGCAGTGGGCGAACAGGGCGTAGGCGCGGATCGGCCCGTTCGGACGGTCCAGGCGGGCGGCGAGCGTCGCCCCCGAATGGCCGGGGAATTCGACGCGTTCGACGCTGACGGACATGGGCGGTTCCCTATGCGGCCTCCGGCCGGCGCCGGCGCACCCGGGCCAGGCGGCGCAGCTTACGCCAGAAGCGGGTCTTCTCCGGCTCAGGATAGGGCTGGAGATTTTTCACGAAGTCCTCGGCGCAGGCCTTCCAGGAGAAGCCCTCGGCGAAGGCGCGGACCTGATTGCGGTCGAGCTTCAGGGCCTCCAGGCACGCCTCGCGCAGGCCTTCGGTGGCGCTGTGGGCCAGCACGCCGGCGCCCGAGCCGGGCAGGATGTCGATCGGGCCGGGGGCGGGGTAGGCGGCGACCGGCACGCCGGCGGCCATCGCCTCCAGGATCACCAGGCCGAAGGTGTCGGTCAGCGAGGGGAACACGAAGACGTCGGCGCAGGAGAAGTGCGCAGCCAAGTCGTCGCCGAACTTCGCGCCGGTGAACACCGCGTTCGGATAGCGCTCCATCAGCTCTTCGCGCTGCGGGCCGTCGCCGACCACGACCTTGGTGCCCGGCAGGTCGAGGCCGAGGAACGCCTCGATGTTCTTCTCCACGGCCACGCGACCGACCGACAGGAAGATCGGCCGGGCCAGGCCTGCAAAGACGTCGGGTTCGTCCTCGCGCTTGGGGTGGAACATCACGGTGTCGACGCCGCGCGACCAGACCGAGATGTTGCCGAAGCCGTGGCGTTCCAGTTCGTCCTTCATGGTCGGGGTGGTGACCATCATGCGGCCGGACGGCTTGTGGAACCACTTCATGTAGGCGTAGCCGGCGGCCAGCGGCAAAGGCAGTCGGGCCGAGACGTATTCCGGGAACCGGGTGTGGTAGCTGGTGGTGAATGGCAGCTTCCATTCCACGCAGATGCGGCGCGCGGCCAGGCCCAGCGGGCCCTCGGTGGCGATATGGATCGCCTCCGGCTCGAACGCCTTGAAGCGCTCCTGCACCGGTTCGTGGGCGGCCAGGGCGACCTTGATCTCCGGATAGGTCGGCAGCGGGAAGGTCTTGAACTGGTCGGGGCTGATCACCTCGACCGAATGGCCGAGTTCCCGGAGCTCGCCGACCACGCGCGAGAGCGTGCGGACCACGCCGTTGACCTGCGGCTCCCAGGCGTCGGTGACCAGCAGGATGCGCATCGGCTTGTGGCCGTTCTCGCGCGGGGCGGTGATGGCGTCGCGGATGCGGGCGGCCGGACGCGTCGGGGCCAGGGCCTGGGCCTGCAGCCAGGCCCAGAACGCGCCGAGCAGCGCCTCCTTGGTCGGGAAGTGGCGGTAGACCGTGCGCTCGCCGACCTCGGCCTCGGCGGCTATCTCCGCAAAGCTCAGATCCTCAAGCGGGCCGGATTCCAGCTTGCGCGCCACGGCGTGCATGATCTGGTCGCGGGTCGCCTGTTTCTGGCGGTCGCGCAGGCTCGAAGCGTAGCGGGTCGGCGGCAACATGACAGCGGGACTGTCACCAAATCAGCGGGGCTGTCAATCAGGGGTGATCCACGGCTCAGGCCGCCGCCGGGGTGGGCAGCGGCTCGACCGGTTCGACCAGCCGGATGGTCCGGTCGATCGCCGACCAGGAGCGCAGCTTGGCCCAGTGGAGGATTTCCATCGTGCCGTCGTGATGCTCGACCAGGGCCGAGCAGCTCTCCACCCAGTCGCCGTCATTGATATAGGCGATCCCGTCGATGTCACGCATCTCGGCTTTGTGAATGTGACCGCAGATGACGCCGTCGACGCCGCGGCGGCGGGCCTCGTCGGCGACCGCGGCCTCGAAGTTCTCGACGAACTGCAGGGCGTTCTTGACCTTGGTCTTCAGGAAGGCCGAGAGGCTCCAGTAGCCGAAGCCCATGCGCCGCCGGAGGCGGTTGAACAGGGTGTTGGCGGCGATCAGGGCCCGGTAGGCGTAGTCGCCGACGAAGGCCAGCCAGCGGGCGTGCTGGACCACGCCGTCGAATTCGTCGCCGTGCAGCACCAGGAACCGGCGGCCGTCGGCGGTCTCGTGGATCGCGTCGCGGACCACCACCACGCCGCCGAAGTGGACCCCGACGAACTCGCGCACCCGGTCGTCGTGGTTGCCGGGCACGTAGATGACGTTCACGCCCTTGCGGGCCAGGCGCAGAATCTTCTGCACCACGTCGTTGTGGGCCTGCGGCCAGTGCCAGCCCGAGCGCAGCTTCCAGCCGTCGACGATATCGCCGACGAGATAGAGGCTTTCGCACTCGATATGGCGGATGAAGTCGAGCAACAGCTCGGCCTGGCACCCCTTGGTGCCCAGGTGAACGTCGGAGATGAACACCGCGCGGTAGTTGCGGATCGCCAGATCTGCCATTCCGTGCCCCCTTGGCCGGCCAGAACTGCTCATCGGTTAGGCTGCTTGCATGTCATTCTCATGAAACCGCCCGCGCCCCTTTTGTCGCGGCGCCTTTTGAATTAAGGGTTTGGTCGAGGCCGACCCTCCCCAGGTCTTCCGAAACAAGGTCCGATGGACGCCCGAACCTATCCTGCGAAGGAGACGCCGAAGTCTCGGCGGACCCGCGCGCGCATTCTCGACGCGGCCATGAGGCTGTTCGCTGAAAACGGCTATCACGCGGCCACCAACGCCATGATCGCCGACGCCGCGAACCTGACCCGCGGCGCGATGCTCTATCATTTCGCCAGCCGCGAAGAGCTGGTCGAGGCCGCCATCGCCCACATCGAGGTGGAGCGGGCGCGGCTATTTGAACAGGCGGCATCCGGCCCGATCGCGCCCGGCGTCGACGCCGCCGAGCACGCCATCGACGCCTATTGGGCGCTGCTGCACGAAATTCCGTTTATCGCCTTCGCCGAGCTCGAGGCGGCCGCGCGCACCGACCCGATGCTGCGCGTGCGGCTGGCCGACGCCCAGAGCGCTTTCGACCGCAATCAGGTCGGCGAACGGTTCCTGGCCCTGGCCCAGGCGGGCGTGGATCCGCGCTTCCAGACCAGCCGCGACCTCGGCCGCTTCCTGCTCGAGGGCATGGCCCGCGGGGCGATGACCTATGACGAGCCGGCCCGCAAGGAGCGGCTGCTGGCGGTGGTCAAGCGGGCCGTGCGGGTGCTGAACCGCAAGGGCGACGTTCAGGAGCTGTGGCCGGACTGACTTTTTCCCCTTTAGGGGGAGGGAGAAGCTCTCTACCGCCCCCGCTCGGCCGCGATCCAGGCGTCCATGCGCCGCTCCAGCATGTCGAGCGGCATCGGACCGCCCAGCAGCACGGCGTCATGGAAGCGGCGGATGTCGAACCGCTCGCCCAGCTGCGCCTTGGCCTTCTCGCGGATGGCGTGGATCTGCATCTCGCCGGTCTTGTAGGCTAGGGCCTGGCCCGGCCAGGAGACGTAACGCGCCAGTTCGATCTCGATGTTCAGCGGCGACAGGGCCGAGTTCCTGGCGAAGCACTCGCGGGCCTGGTCCAGGCTCCAGCCTTTCCAGTGCAGGCCGGTGTCGGCGACCAGCCGGCAGGCGCGCCACATCTCGTAGGACAGTCGGCCGAACCGCTCATAGGGGTCGCGATAGATCCCCATCTCGCCGCCCAGCTTCTCGGCGTAGAGGCCCCAGCCCTCGGTGAAGGCGGTGACGTTCGCCTCCCGTCGGAAGTACGGCAGGCCTTCGGCTTCCTGGCCGAGCGCGATCTGCAGGTGATGGCCGGGGACGGCCTCGTGCAGGGTCAGGGCCGGCAGCTCGTAGAGCGGCCGCTGACGCAGGTCGTAGGTGTTGACCATGTAGCCGCCCGCGACGCCCAGCTTGGGATTGCCCGGGAAGTAGCGGCCGGTGGTGTAGGTCTTCTCGATATCGGCCGGCACCGGGCGTACGCCGTAGGTCAGGCGCGGCAGGGTGGCGAACCAGGCCGGCAGCTGGTCGTCGATCCGCTTGGCGATCTCCGAGGCCTTTTCGAGCAGAGCCTCGCGGCTGGGCGCATAGAACTGCGGGTCGCTGCGCAGGTGGGCCTGGAAGGCGGCGAAGTCGCCCTTGAAGCCGGTCTCGGCGATGACCGCATCCATCTCGCCGCGGATGCGGGCGACCTCGGCCAGGCCGCTTTCGTGAATCTGGTCCGGGGTCCGCGACGTCGTCGTGTGGTCGGCGACCAGCCAGGCGTAGTAGCGCTCACCGTCCGGCAGGCTGCGGGCGGCCAGGTTCTGGCGAGCCTTGGGCAGGTACTCAGTCTGCAGGAAGGTCACGAACTGGGTCTGGGCCGGGCGGACGCGTTCGCCGATCGCGGCGATCGCCTGGGCGCGCAGGGCCTGACGTTCGGCCAGCGGGATCGAGGCGGGGAGCTGGTCGAGGGGGGCCAGCAGCGGATCGCTGTCGACCGGGGCGGCCGCCTGCTCGCGAGCGCGGACCAGCACCTGTTCGACGGTGGCGCGCGGCTGGGTGAAGCCGGTCCGAACGCCTCGCCGGGCGTTGGCGATCTCTGTGGCGTAGTAGGCTGGCGCGGCGTTCAGGCGGTCGATCCAGGCGCGACCGTCGGCGAGGCTGCGCATCGGCGTCGAGGCGGCGAGATAGCCGAGCGTCCAGTGAAACCCGCCGTCCGAGGAGAACGGCATGCGCGCCTCGTCGAAGGCCAGGCTCTGCAGCTGGCGCTCGAGCGTCCAGCCCAGGAATTCGCGGTTGATCCGCCCCTCGTCGGACAGCTCGGCCGGGGCCATGGCCTTGGTCCGCGCGGCGAAGGCCTTCAGGGCGCTTGTCCGGGCCGCGTCGGCCGCGGGCGAGTTGTCGGGCAGGCGCGAGAGCGCGCCGCGGTCGCCTTGCTGCCCGCCCTCGATCGGGTTCTGCGCGAGGGCGTAGAGCTCGTAGTCGGCGATCAGCCGATCCAGCGCCGCGTCGTCGGCGATCGCCGGCGTAGCGCCCAGGGCGAGAACGAGAGCCAAGGGCGCAAGACGCATGATCAGTCCACCTTCACAATGAGATCAGGAAAGCTGGCGCCTGCCTGGCGGGCCGCCAAGGTATTTTCAGCCAACACCGCTCGCCGAGCGGCGAAGAATCATCCCACTTCAAGGCTCGGGCGCGGCGGGTGATGGCCGCGTGGCGAGAGAAGCCCTCGGGGGAGTTCCATGAGTTTCTTGACGCGCCGCAAGTCGATGGAACCGCCGGCCCAGGACGGGCACAGCCTGGTCCCGACGCTCGGCTGGCCGCATCTGGTGGCGCTCGGCGTCGGCGCGATCATCGGCACGGGCATCTACACCCTGACCGGCGTCGCCGCGGGGCTGGCCGGCCCGGCGGTGATCCTGTCCTTCGCGCTGGCCGGGGCGGTCTGCGCTTTCGCCGCGCTCTGCTACGCTGAAATGTCGACGATGATGCCCCAGGCGGGCAGCGCCTACACCTATTCCTATGTCGGCATGGGGGAACTGGCGGCCTGGGTCGTCGGCTGGAGCCTGATCCTCGAATATACCGTCGTCTGCTCGACCGTGGCGGTCGGCTGGTCGGGCTATGCCGGCGGGCTGATGCAGCAGGCCGGATGGGCCGTGCCCCAGGCGCTGCTGGCCGGTCCGCATGCGGGCGGGGTCATCAACGCCCCGGCGATCTTCATCACCCTGGCGGTCAGCGCCCTGCTGCTGGTCGGCACCCGCGAGAGCGCCACCGTCAATTTCATCCTGGTGATCGTGAAGATCGTCGCCCTGACCGCCTTCGTGGCCCTGACGATCCCGGCGTTCGACGCCGCCCATTTCGAGCCCTTCGCCCCGTTCGGCTATGGCGCGACGATGGACGCCGACGGCGTCAAGCGCGGCGTGGCGGCGGCGGCCGGCATCATTTTCTTCGCCTTCTACGGCTTCGACGCGATCTCGACCGCGGCGGAAGAGACCAAGAACCCCGGCCGCGACCTGACCATCGGCATCATCGGCTCGATGTTCATCTGCACGGCGATCTACATGATCGTGGCGGCGGCGGCGCTGGGCGCCTCGCCGTTCGAGGTGTTCTCCAAGAGCCCCGAGCCGCTGGCCTCCATCCTGCGCGGCCTCGGCCACCCGCAGGTGGCCGCGGTGGTCGCCGGGGCGGCGGTCGTCGCCCTGCCCACCGTGATCATGGTGTTCATGTTCGGCCAGAGCCGGATCTTCTTCGCCATGGCCCGCGACGGGCTGCTGCCGCGCGGCCTTTCGAAGGTCGGCGCGCGCGGCGTGCCGGCGCCGGTGATCATCCTGACGGGGGTGGTGGCCGCGAGCATCGCCGGGTTCCTGCCGCTCGACGAGATCGCCGCCCTGGCCAACGCCGGGACGCTGCTGGCGTTTATCGCCACCGCCATCGCCATGATGCTGATGCGCCGGCGCGCGCCGGCCCTGCCGCGGCCGTTCCGCACGCCGCTGTGGTGGATCGTCGGCCCGGCGGCGGTGGCCGGATGCCTCTACCTGTTCACCACCCTGCCGGTTTCGACCCTGATCAATTTCCTGATCTGGAACGCGATCGGCGTCGTCGCCTACCTGGCCTACGGCCGGGTGAAGAGCCGGCTGGCGAGCGCCTAGGGCGCCAGCTGCAGGATCGGGCGCGCCCAGGTGACGCGCCCGGTCGGCTCGGTGGCGCCGACCTGCACGGCGCCCATCCGCCGGTAGAAGCCGAGGGCTGGCGGATGGCAGACGATTCGTACGCTCGTGAAGCCGCGCGCGCGGGCCTGGTCGCGCATGTCGTCGAACAAGCGCCGCCCGAGGTCTCGGCCCTGGGCGGCGTCGGCCACGAACATGAGGTCGAGTTCGGGCTCGCCCTCCACGATCAGGCTGTAGAAGCCGAGCGTCTCGCCGCCGCGTTGGGCCAGTACGACAAGGTCCCTGGCGACCTGGGCCGGCGTGACGAAGTAACCGTCCAGCATGGCGCGGTAGTCGCCGTCGTAGGCGCGCGACGCATGCATCAAGGCGTTGAGGGCCGGGACGTCCGCCTCCACCGCGCGGCGCAACTCTTCCATCGAAAGCTCACTCCACGTGCTTGAGGCGGCGCAGGCCCACGCCTACAGTCGCCTCGCCTGCTTCCCGGGGCGTAAGCAAAGCAGCGCCCTAATTTCAAGGGTGAGGTCGGGGGGCCGGACGGCGCCTATTCTTCAGCGCCCTGGGGAGCGATGTGAATTCAGCGGTAGACAAGGCCCCTGCGGCCCGGGCCGGCCGTCCCGGCGGAATGCAGGACCTCACCACAGGTCCGATCGGCAAGACGCTGATCGTGTTCGCCCTGCCGGTGCTCGGCTCGAACATCCTGCAGTCGCTGAACGGCTCGGCCAACGCGATCTGGGTCAGCCACGTGCTGGGCGAGGCGGCGCTGACGGCCACGGTCAACGCCAACAACATCTTCTTCCTGATGCTGGGCGCGGTGTTCGGCATGACCATGGCCGCCAACCTGCTGATCTCGCAGTCGGTGGGGGCCAAGGACGTGGCCACGGTCAAGCGAGTGGTGGGCTCGGCCTCGAGCTTCTTCCTGGTGCTGTCGCTGTCGGTCGGGGTGGCCGGCTACCTGCTGACCCCGACGATCCTGCGGCTCATGCAGACGCCGCCCGACGCGACGCGCGATGCGATCACCTATTTGCGGGTGATCTTCGCGGCGATGCCGTTCATGTACTTCTTCTCGTTCGTGATGATGGCCCAGCGCGGGGCGGGCGACTCCAAAACCCCGTTCTGGTTCTCGGTGGCGGCGGTCGGACTGGACGTGATCCTGAACCCCCTGCTGATCACCGGCTTCGGGCCGTTCCCGCGGCTGGGCATCGCCGGGTCGGCCACCGCCACCCTGATCAGCCAGACGCTCACCCTGGCGGCGATGATCGTCTACCTCTACCGCACCGACAGCGTGCTGATCCTCAAGCGCGGCGACTGGAAGCTGTTCCGGCCCGAACTGGCGATCATCCGGACCCTGGTCGTGAAGGGCTTTCCCATGGCCCTGCAGATGCTGGTCATCTCCGGGGCGGCGGTGATGATGATCCGCTTCGTCAACGCCTACGGATCGGCCACAGCGGCTGGCTACGGGGCGGCGATCCAGCTCTGGACCTACATCCAGATGCCGGCCATGGCGCTGGGCGCGGCGGTGTCGTCGATGGCGGCCCAGAACGTCGGCGCCGGCAAGATGGACCGCGTGGGCCAGGTGGCGCGCCAGGGCGTGCTGATCGCCGCCTTCATGACCGGGATCCCGGTGGCGCTGATCTATCTCGTCGAGCCCTGGGTGCTGATGGCGTTCCTGCCGCCGGGCAGCCCGTCGACGGCGATCGCCATGCACATCAACGCCTTTGCGCTCTGGGGCTTCATTCCGTTCGGGATGGCCTTCGTGCTGAACGGCATCATTCGCGCCACCGGCGCGGTCTGGCCGCCGCTGCTGGGGCTGCTGATCTCGATGTGGCTGGTGCGGATTCCGTTCGCGCACTTCCTTGAGCCGGTGCTCGGTCAGGACGCGGTGTGGTGGAGCTTCCCGCTCGGGTCGATCATGTCGCTGGTGCTGGCCGCCGGCTACTATCGCTGGGGCGGCTGGCGCAAGGCCAGGCTCATGGAGGGAATCCCCGTGGGCGCGGCCCCCGACACCGGCATGAGCCCGCCCGCCGTCGCCGAGGAGACCGAGGCGCTCGATGACGCGGCCCGGCACGCGGTCCCGGCCAAGACCCCGGCCGAGTAGGGCCGGGCCTAGAAAAACAAGCCTGAGCCGTACCGGCGCCGTTGCGTCATGCAAACGAGCGTTTGATAATGCTGGTGCGCGCGGGCGGCTAAGCGGCTGTCCGTGCGAAACAATTCAGAGCGGCCGCGCAGTCCGCCATACCGATTTTTTGAAAAATGGCATTGTAAGCAGAGATGGGAGGCGCCGGATGGCGTGGGATTTCGAAACCGACCCCGAGTTCCAGAAGAAGCTCGACTGGATCGAGGACTTCATGCGCGAGGAGGTCGAGCCGCTCTCGCAGCTGGGGCTGGCGGTCCGCGGTTCGCTCGGCCGCGAGAAGTTCATCAAGCCGCTGCAGCAGAAGGTGAAGGACCAGGGCCTGTGGGCCTGCCACCTGGGCCCGGAGCTGGGCGGCCAGGGCTATGGACAGCTGAAGCTCGGCCTGATGAACGAGAAACTCGGTCGTAACAGCCTGGCGCCGACCATCTTCGGCTGTCAGGCGCCGGACACCGGCAACGCCGAGATCATCGCCCACTACGGCACCGACAAGCAGAAGGAGCAGTACCTCTGGCCGCTGCTCAACGGCGACATCCGCTCGGCGTTCTCGATGAGCGAGCCGACCGGCGGTTCCGACCCGCTGACCTTCAAGACCCGCGCGGTGCTGGACGGCGACGAATGGGTGATCAACGGCGAGAAGTGGTTCTCGACCAACGCCCGCTATTCCAAGGTCCTGGTGCTCTATGCGGTCACCGACCCGGACGCCAAGGACCCCTATCGCCGGACCTCGATCTTCCTGGTTCCAACCGACACCCCCGGCGTCGAGATCATCCGCAATGTCGGCGTCGGCGGCGGCGGCGAGATCGGCGGCGGCAACGAGGGCTACGTCCGCTACAACAACGTCCGCGTGCCCTATGACGCGCTGCTGGGCGAACGGGGCGCGGCCTTCGTGATCGCCCAGGTCCGCCTGGGCGGCGGGCGGGTCCACCACGCCATGCGCACGGTCGGCGCCTGCAAGCACGCGCTGGACCTGATGTGCCGTCGGGCGGTTTCGCGCACCACGCGCGACGGCAAGTTGGCCGACCTCCAGATGGTGCAGGAGCAAATCGCCGACTCATGGATCGCGGTCGAGCAGTTCCGGCTGCTGGTGCTGCGCACCGCCTGGCTGATCGACAAGCACAAGGACTACAACATGGTCCGCAAGGACATCGCCGCCATCAAGGTCGCGATGCCCAAGGTCTACGCCGACGTGGCGACCAAGGCCGCGCACCTGCACGGCGCACTGGGCGTCTCCAACGAGATGCCGTTCATGCACATGGTCACGTCATCGCTGGTCATGGGCATCGCCGACGGCCCCACCGAGGTCCACAAGGTGACCTTGGCCAAGCAGGTGCTGAAGGACTACCGGCCCGACAACGACCTGTTCCCGAACTACCACATCCCGCGCCTCAAGGAGGCGGCCGAGGAGAAGTACGCCAAGGAACTGGGCGAGCTGAAGGAAGCCTATCGCGCCCAGCGCGCGGCGAGCGCCGAAAGCGCCTGACGGACGGTAGCGTTTGCGCTGCAACGGACTAGTGTATCGGGCGGCTTCCTCCGGGGAGCCGCCCTTTCTATTTTGAGCTATTCGTTTTCGAGGATTTTCGTGACCGACGTTCAAACCCATTCGGCGCCGGCGGCGCCGGCTTGGCCGGTGATGAGCCTGGCGCAGGCCCATGCGCAGCTAACCGGCCCCGGGCAACGTTTCGAGATCGAAGAAAAGCCGATCCGCGGGATCATGACCCGCACCTGGAAGCATGCGCCGCCGACCCTGCGCGACGTCTTCCTCAACGGCCGCACGTTCAAGGACCGCGAGTTCCTGGTCTACGAGAACGACCGCGCCACCTTCGAGGGTTTCGCCCGCGCGACCATCGCCCTGGCCCATCAGCTGCAGGCCGACGGCGTGAAGAAGGGCGACCGCGTCGCCGTCATCATGCGCAACATTCCCGAATGGCCGGTCGCCTTCTGGGCCGGGATCCTGGCCGGGGCGATCGTCACACCGCTGAACGCCTGGTGGACCGGGCCTGAGCTCGAGTACGGCCTGGCCGATTCCGGAACCAAAGTCGCCATCGTCGACGACGAGCGGCTGGAGCGCATCCAGGCCTCGTTCCCGAACCTGCCCGACCTGCAGAAGGTCTATGTCCCGCGCCTGGCGGCCGCGCCGACCGACGGCAAGGTCCGCCGGCTGGAGCAGGTCATCGGCCAGGTCAACGATTGGGGCCGACTGGCCGACCGTCCGTTGCCCGACGTGGCGCTGGAGCCGGAGGACGACGCCACCATCCTCTATACCTCGGGGACGACCGGCAAGCCGAAGGGCGCGCTGGGCACCCATCGCAACATGACGTCGAACATCATGGCCAGCGGCATCTCGGCGACTCGCAACTTCCTGCGGGCCGGCCAGCCGCTGCCGGAAAGCGACCCGCACAAGCTGCCGCAGCGGGTCAATCTGCTGGTGGTGCCGATGTTCCATGCCACCGGCCTGTCGGCGAACCTGTCGCCGGCGCTGAATGCGGGCGGCAAGATCGTGCTGATGCGCCGCTGGGACACCGAGCCGGCCATGGCCCTGATCGAGCGGGAAAAGGTCAACTCCACCGGCGGGGTGC
The DNA here is from genome assembly GCF_026411515.1 of Phenylobacterium sp. 58.2.17. Classification (NCBI taxonomy): domain Bacteria; kingdom Pseudomonadati; phylum Pseudomonadota; class Alphaproteobacteria; order Caulobacterales; family Caulobacteraceae; genus Phenylobacterium; species Phenylobacterium sp. 58.2.17. The sequence continues at coordinate 30,768 of NZ_JAPMTQ010000045.1, forward strand.
CGACCATCGCCTGGCAGCTGATCGAGCATCCGGCCCGCGGCAAGTACGACCTGTCCTCGTTGCAATCGGTCGCCTATGGCGGCGCCCCCTCGGCCCCCGAGCTGGTACGCAAGATCGTCGAGGTGTTCCCGGCCTCGCAGCCCGGCAACGGCTGGGGCATGACCGAGACCACGGCGACCTTCACCTCGCACCTGGGCAAGGACTACGAAAACCGCCCAGGCAGCGCGGGGCCCGCCGCCCCGGTCGGCGAGATGCAGATCCGCGACCCGGCCGACGGCGTGAGCGTGCTCGCGCCGAACGCCGTCGGCGAGCTGTGGGTCAAGGGGCCGCAGGTGGTGAAGGGCTACTGGAACAAGCCCGAGGCCACGGCCGAGACCTTCGTCGACGGTTGGCTGCGCACCGGCGACCTGGCGCGGATCGACGAGGAAGGCTTCCTGTTCATCATCGACCGGGCCAAGGACATGCTGATCCGCGGCGGCGAGAACATCTACTGCGTCGAGGTCGAGAACGTGCTCTACGACCATCCCGACGTGATGGACGCGGCCCTGGTCGGCCGGCCGCACAAGACCCTTGGCGAGGAGCCGGTGGCGGTGGTGCACCTCAAGCCCGGCGGGCGCGCCGACGAGGACGAGCTGCGCGGCTTCGTGCGAGAGCGGCTGGCGGCCTTCAAGGTGCCGGTCGAGGTGCGGTTCTGGCCCGAGACCTTGCCCCGCAACGCCAACGGCAAGATCGTAAAGACCGAACTGAAGAAGCTGTTCGAGGGGACCTCATGAGTTCGCGCAAGCCGCTGATCGTCGGCATCGGCGGCACCACCCGGATAGGGTCGACGACCGAACGGGCGTTGAGCGTCGCGCTGCGGGCGGTCGAGGCCGGGGGCGGGGAGGCCCGCCTGCTCGGCGGCGCGTTCCTGGCCCGTCTGCCGATCTACAATCCGGCGGTCGCCGAGCCGACGCCCGAGCAGATCGAACTGGCCGACGCGGTGCGCGCGGCCGACGGGCTGATCGTCGCCTCGCCAGGCTATCACGGCTCGATCTCGGGGGTGATCAAGAACGCCCTCGACACCCTGGAGATGCTGCGGACCGACGATCGGCCCTATCTGACCGACCGGGCGGTGGGCTGCGTCATCACCGCTGACGGCTGGCAGGCGGCCGGAACCACCTTGACCGCGCTGCGCTCGATCGTACATGCGCTGCGGGGCTGGCCGACGCCGTTCGGCGCGGCCCTGAACGCGACCACGGGTCTGTTCGACGCCGAGGGCGGCTGCATCGAGGCGAAGGACGCCTGGCAGCTGGCCACCGTCGGCGAGCAGGTCCTGGACTTCGCCAAGATGAAAGCTCGAGTATGACGACCCCACACTCCGACGATGCGCCTCACGAGTCGGCGATCTCGCCCATCGAGGACATCATCGAGGACGCCCGTAACGGCCGCCCCTACATCCTGGTCGACGCCGAGGACCGTGAGAACGAGGGCGACGTCATCATCCCGGCGCAGTTCGCCACGCCCGACCAGATCAACTTCATGGCCAAGCACGCACGCGGCCTGATCTGCCTGTCGATCAGCGCCGAGCGGGCGCGGGCCTTGCGACTGCCGCCGATGGCGATCGACAACCAGTCCGGCCACGGCACCGCCTTCACCGTCTCGATCGAGGCGCGCGAGGGGGTGACGACAGGGATCTCGGCGCACGACCGCGCCCACACGATCGCCGTGGCCGTCGACCCGAGCAAGGTCGCCGACGACATCGTCTCGCCCGGCCACGTCTTCCCGCTGGTCGCCAAGGACGGCGGCGTGCTGGTCCGCGCCGGCCACACCGAGGCGGCCGTCGACATCAGCCGCATGGCCGGTCTCAATCCGGCCGGGGTGATCTGCGAGATCATGAAGGACGACGGGTCGATGGCGCGGCTGCCCGACCTGATCGCCTTCGCCCAGATGCATGGCCTGAAGATCGGCACCATCGCCGACCTGATCGCCTATCGCCGCCGCACCGAGCGCCAGGTGGAGCGGGTGCTGGAGACGCCGTTCGACAGCGCCTTCGGCGGCCGCTTCCGGATGATCATCTACCGCAACATCCTCGACAAGACCGAGCATGTGGTGCTGACCAAGGGCAAGATCGACGCCGACAAGCCGACTCTGGTGCGCATGCACCGCGTCGACCTGGCGGCCGACATGCTCGGGCACAACGAAGCGCGCCGCGACTATGTCCAGCGCGCCCTGCAGGCGATCGCCGACTATGACGGCGCCGGCGTGGCGGTGTTCATCCGCGATTCGAACCCGGCCTGGCTGTCGGAACGCTACGGCGCCGAGCCGGGCGTCGATCACGGCGCCAACGTGCTGCGCGATTACGGGGTGGGCGCGCAGATTCTGCTCGATCTCGGCGTTCGCGACATGGAGCTGCTGTCCAATTCGGCCACCGTGCTGCCGGGCTCCGGCGGCTATGGCCTGCGGATTGTCGGCCGGCGGGCGCTGGTCTAGCCGAAAAAGGCCAAGCTGGCCGCGGGTTGCGGTGAATCTCGCTGCGGCTTGTGAAAATCGCTTGCCATGTGAACAGTCCGTGACTAAGTTCCGGGCCTTCGACTGATCGCCGCGGCGCTCTGGGGAATACCTTCTGGATCCCCCGCGGTGATTTTTGCGCTGAATTTCGGGCTTCCGAAGCTTCCGCAAAAAAGACTGAAAAGTCCGGTTGACGAGGACTGGGCGGCCCTCTAGATAGCCGCCTCCCTGGACGGGGACGCCGCCGGGACGAACTT
>NZ_JAPMTQ010000046.1:0-29696 GCF_026411515.1 Phenylobacterium sp. 58.2.17
CGGGCCGCTCGCCGCCCGGCTGGCGGGCCACGCGGCGAGCGCCCGCCGGGCGTTCGCGCTGATGGTGCTGGCGACCGCGGCCTATGTCGCCTGGCGGACGCTGGGTTAGGAGGCCGCGCGCAGCGGCGGAGCGACGAACGACGGCGAGACGTTCGGGAAGCGCAGCGCGGGCGGGCGACGTGGCCATCTGGGACAATCGCGCGACCCAGCACTATGCGGTCGACGACTATGGCGACCAGCAGCGCGTCATGCGCCGCGTCACCCTGAACGGCGACGTCCCTGTCTCGGTCGACGGGCGTCCGAGCCGGGCGATCTCGCCGTTGCCCGCGGCGGCGATCGCGGCGGAGTAGGTCGCAGCGTCCCGGACTTCGGCTGGCATGGCCGAAGTCCGGGCGCCGACGTAATCAGTAGCGGTAGTGATCCGGCTTGAACGGGCCGGCGGCCGGCACGCCGATGTAGTCGGCCTGGTCCTTGGAGAGGGTGGTCAGCTTGGCGCCCAGCTTCTCCAGGTGCAGGAAGGCGACCTTCTCGTCGAGGTGCTTGGGCAGGGTGTAGACCTTGGTCTCGTACTTGGCCTTGTTGGTCCACAGTTCGATCTGGGCCAGGGTCTGGTTGGTGAAGCTGGCGCTCATCACGAACGAGGGGTGGCCGGTGGCGTTGCCGAGGTTCACCAGGCGGCCTTCCGACAGCACGATGATCTTCTTGCCGTCCGGGAATTCCACATGGTGGACCTGCGGCTTGATCTCGTCCCACTTGAAGTTGCGCAGGCCGGCGATCTGAATTTCAGAGTCGAAGTGGCCGATGTTGCAGACGATGGCGTTGTTGCGCATCCGGCGCATGTGGTCGACCGTCAGGACGTCCTTGTTGCCGGTGGCGGTGACGAAGATGTCGGCCTTGTCGGCGACGTCTTCCATGGTCTGGACCTCGTAGCCCTCCATCGCCGCCTGCAGGGCGCAGATCGGGTCGATTTCGGTGACGATGACGCGGGCGCCGCCGTTGCGCAGCGAAGCGGCCGAACCCTTGCCGACGTCGCCGTAGCCGAGCACGACCGCGACCTTGCCCGACAGCATGACGTCGGTGCCGCGGCGGATGGCGTCGACCAGGCTCTCACGGCAGCCGTAGAGGTTGTCGAACTTCGACTTGGTGACGCTGTCGTTGACGTTGATGGCGGGGAACGGCAGCTCGCCGCGCTCGGCCATCTGGTACAGGCGGTGCACGCCCGTGGTGGTTTCTTCCGACACGCCGCCGATGGCGTCGCGGATCGCCGAATAGAAGCCCGGCTTTTCCTTCAGGTAGCGCTTCATCACCGCGTAAAGCGCTTCTTCTTCCTCGTTCTGCGGGTTGTTCAGGACCGAGGGGTCCTTCTCGGCCTTCGGGCCGAGCACGCAGAGCAGGGTGGCGTCGCCGCCGTCGTCGAGGATCAGGTTCGGATAGCCGCCGTCAGCCCATTCGAAGATGCGGTGGGCGTATTCCCAGTACTCGACCAGGTTCTCGCCCTTGATCGCGAAGACCGGGGTGCCGTTGGCGGCGATGGCCGCGGCGGCGTGGTCCTGGGTCGAGAAGATGTTGCACGAGGCCCAGCGCACTTCGGCGCCGAGCGCTTCCAGGGTCTGGATCAGCACGGCGGTCTGAATGGTCATGTGCAGGGAGCCGGCGATGCGGGCGCCCTTCAGCGGTTGGTCCTTGCCGAACTCGGCGCGCACGGCCATCAGGCCCGGCATCTCGGTTTCGGCGATCGCGATTTCCTTGCGACCGAAGTCGGCCAGGGTGATGTCTTTCACGACATAGTCGGTCATCGGGCGGTCCTGTCGGAGAGTGTGATTGTCGGCTCTATAGCCGCCGGCCGCCAGATCAGCAAGAAATCACATAAAGAAACCTTTATATGACCCAGAATGGCGGGCTGCCGACCAGCCGCTCCATGGCCTTGACCGCGCCCTTGACGCTCTTGGGCTTGGCCGCCTCGCGCGCCGCCAGCAGCGTCCGCGCCGCGGCCAGGGCGGCGCCCTTGAGCCGCATTCTCGCGACCAGCTCGGCGGCGACGGCTGCGTCGTTCAGGGCGCCGAGCTCTTCCTGCAGCCGCTTGACCGACTTGATGAACGGCCTGGCGTCGGCGTCGAACAGCGGGGCGAAAGCCTCGGCCGCGTAGCGCAGCTTCTTGGCGGCGATGCGCGCGTCGTGGCGGGCCTGATCATCGACGCCCTTGAGGTCGCCGGCGAGCTTCAGCAGCCGCTTGCGCCGGCGGTCCAGCGCCTTGGCGGCGAAGCGGTGGGCGTCCATGTCACGGCGCTTGGCGTGAGCCTTGCCGCCCATCGACAGCCAGGCGCCGGTCTCCACCCAGGCGGTGGTGTCGAGCACCAGGTCGCGGAAGCGCCCGGAGGCGACGGCGGCGCAGGCCTTGGCGTGGGCCCGGGCGCGGGCGGCCTCGACCATCGGGGCCAGGGCCGAGAGATCGAGGGTCGGGTCGACCAGCGCCGCGGCGCTCTCGGCGAAGACATCGAGGTCGCGGGCCTCGTCGCAGGCCCCGGCCAGCCACTTCAGCTCGGCCTTGATCGCCTCAGCATGGTCGTCGTCGGCGACGTCGGAGAACGTGGAGACGGCGCTGCGCAGGCGGCGCACGGCCACCCGTAGCTGGTGCACGGCCTCGACGCTGTCGGCTTCGCGCAGCACCACGCCGTTGGCGGCGATCTGCACCAGGGTGTTGCGGGCGATGGCCTGGAAGGCCCCGGCCGCGGTCAGGCCGCGGGCCAGCGGGGCCTTGTCGTGGCGGCGCGGCGAGCGGTCGGAGCCGTCGATCAGCCCCTGGCCCTGGGTCGCCTTGCCGTCGAACGACAGGTAAAGCGGCGCGGTCCGCGACAGCTCGCGGGCCAGGTCGAACAGCGGCCGGCAATCGCCGCCCTTCAGCTCCAGTTCGACCTCGCTGATGCGCCGGGCGCGCTCGCCGGCCTGCACCTCGCCCTCGTCGACCGCCAGCTCGATCGACGAGCCGCCGAACTCGAAGGTTCGCTGGCGGCGGACGACCCGGACGGTGAAGATCGGCGACAGCGTCTTGCGCTTGGCCGGCGGCAGGGCGTCCTTCAGCGCCGGGAAGCCGAGGTCGAGGCCGTCGGTGGTGATCGCCTGTTCGTGTTCCTCGCGGGCGAATCCGTCGCCGCGCTTTAGGGTCTGCACCCGCTTGCCGCCGCCCTCGCGGATGCGCAGCGAAATCCGCGCCTTGCGCAGATCGCCCTGGGGCGTGTCGTAGTAGGTGGAAACCAGAGCCTTTTCATGGGTTTCGCCGTGCGGCGCGGCGGCGAGCACGACGGCCAGGTCGGCCGGCTCGCAGAGGAATTTCAACTCGATCTCGTCTTCACCCGCGCTCATGCGCTACACGCTCCCGACCCCGCGCGGTTCGTCGCCCTGATTGCAGGCGGCCGAAGTCGGCGCCCGTTCGCTCGAGGAGACTCCCCCATGAACGCTCCAATCGCTCAAGGTTTCCGTCCTGTCGATCCCGCAGAGCCGCGTCACGACTGGACGCCGGCGGAAGTTGAGGCGCTGTTCGAGCTGCCGTTCATGGAGCTGGTGTTCCAGGCCGCGGCCGTGCACCGGGCCTGGTTCGATCCGAGCGAGGTACAGCTGTCGCAGCTGCTCAGCGTCAAGACCGGCGGCTGCGCCGAGAACTGCGGCTATTGCAGCCAGAGCCAGCACTTCGACACCGGCGTGAAGGCCGGCAAGCTGATGGACGCCACGACGGTGATCGCCGCGGCGATGGAGGCCAAGGCCGGCGGGGCCCAGCGCTTCTGCATGGGCGCGGCCTGGCGCGACCTGAAGGACCGCGACGTGCCGAAGGTGGCGGCGATGATCTCGGGCGTGAAGGCGCTCGGGCTGGAGACCTGCGCCACCCTGGGCATGCTGACCCGCGACCAGGCCCAGTCGCTGAAGGACGCCGGTCTCGACTACTACAACCACAACCTCGACACCGGGCCGGCCTATTACGACCAGGTGGTCACCACCCGCACCTATCAGGACCGGCTCGACACCCTCGAAGCGGTGCGCTCGGTCGGCATGTCGACCTGCTGCGGCGGGATCGTCGGCATGGGCGAGACGCGGGCCGACCGCGCCGGCTTGCTGCATGCCCTGGCCACCTTGCCTGAGCATCCGAACTCGCTGCCGATCAACGACCTGATGCCGATCCCCGGCACCCCGCTGGGCGATTCCGAGGCGGTCGACCCGCTGGAGTTCGTGCGGATGATCGCGGTGGCCCGCATCGTCTGCCCCAAGACCGTGGTGCGGCTCTCGGCCGGCCGCGAGCACATGTCCAGAGAACTGCAGGCGCTCTGCTTCCTGGCCGGCGCCAACTCGATGTTCATCGGCGGCAAGCTGCTCACCACCGCCAACCCCGACAAGGACACCGACGCTGCGCTCATGGCCGACCTCGGCCTGCGGCCGATGACCATGGCGGCGAATTAGTCGGGGACGACTGTCGGCTGCTGACAGGTCCGTGCGTCCTTCGGACTAGCTGGAGCGTTGGCGCCCGCCTATCTGGGTGACGCCGCCCTGACAGGAGCCTGCGTGCAGCCGATCATTTCCGTAGCTGGTCTGTCCAAGACCTATGCCGGGGGCTTCCAGGCCCTCAAATCCGTCGACCTGGAGATCCGGCAGGGCGAGATCTTCGCCCTGCTGGGCCCGAACGGCGCGGGCAAGACGACGCTGATCAGCATCATCTGCGGCATCGTCAACCCGAGCGGCGGCAAGGTGACCGCCGACGGTCACGATATCATCACCGAGTACCGCGCCGCCCGCGGCAAGATCGGCCTGGTGCCGCAGGAGCTGTCCACCGACGCCTTCGAGAGCGTCTGGGACACGGTGAAGTTCAGCCGAGGGCTGTTCGGCAAGTCGCCCAATCCGGCCTATCTTGAGAAGATCCTTCGCGACCTGTCGCTTTGGGACAAGAAGGACTCGAAGATCATGGCGCTGTCCGGCGGCATGAAGCGCCGGGTGATGATCGCCAAGGCGCTGTCCCACGAGCCGCGCATCCTGTTCCTCGACGAGCCGACCGCGGGGGTCGACGTCGAGCTGCGTCGCGACATGTGGGAGATGGTGCGCGGGCTGCGCGAGAGCGGCGTCACCATCATCCTGACCACCCACTACATCGAGGAGGCCGAGGAAATGGCCGACCGGATCGGGGTGATCAGCAAGGGGCAGATCATTCTGGTCGAGGACAAGGACGTGCTCATGCGCAAGCTGGGCAAGAAGCAGCTGACGCTGCACCTGCAGGAGCCGTTGAGCGCCCTGCCGGCCGACCTTTCGGACTATCAGCTGGAACTCGCCAATGGCGGGGCCGAGTTGGTCTATACCTTCGACGCCCAGAGCGAGGACACCGGCATCGCCGGCCTGTTGCGGCGGCTCAGCGCCGCCGGCGTCGACTTCAAGGACCTCCGGACCGAGGAAAGCTCGCTGGAGGAGATCTTCGTCAGCCTGGTGAGGGGCCGGCCATGAACCTGCACGCCATCAAGGCCATCTATGTCTTCGAGCTGGCGCGGACCTGGCGCACGCTGATGCAGTCGATCGCCTCGCCGGTGATCTCGACCTCGCTCTATTTCATTGTGTTCGGATCGGCGATCGGCTCGCGGATGGTCGAGATCGAGGGGGTCAGCTACGGCGCCTTCATCGTGCCGGGCCTGATCATGCTGTCGATCCTGACCGAGAGCATCATGAACGCCTCGTTCGGGATCTACATGCCGAAGTTCTCGGGGACGATCTACGAGGTGCTGTCGGCGCCGATTTCAGCCTTCGAGATCGTGGTCGGCTATGTCGGGGCGGCGGCGACCAAGTCGGTGATCCTGGGGCTGATCATCCTGGCGACCGCGCGCCTGTTCGTGGACTTCAGCATCCTGCACCCGTTCTGGATGATCGGCTTCCTGGTGCTGACCTCGGTCGCCTTCAGCCTGCTCGGCTTCGTGATCGGGGTCTGGGCCGACGGCTGGGAGAAGCTGCAGATCGTGCCGATGATGATCGTCACGCCGCTGGCCTTCCTGGGAGGCAGCTTCTACTCGATCAGCATGCTGCCCGAGCTCTGGCAGAAGATCACCCTGTTCAACCCGGTGGTCTATCTGATCTCCGGTTTCCGCTGGAGCTTCTACGGGATTTCGGACGTCGACGTCGGCGTCAGCCTGGGGGCGACCTTCGGCTTCGTGCTGGTCTGCCTGGCGGCGATCTGGGCCATCTTCCGCACTGGCTACAAGCTGAAAACCTGAGCCCGGGTTCCGACCGAGAACGCCTATCGGGTATCTACGCAACTATCGCGGGCGATCCGATCGTGTGTAGACAGTTCGGCTTTCTACCATTTGTCGGACGTGTCCGCGCAGCGCGGGGCCTGTCTGGGGGGATCGAGTACGGCTTGAGTGCGTGACTTGCGCTGAGCGGCCCGCGATCCCACCCTGCGGGAGATCTGTCGTGACCAACCTCGTTCAGACTGTGATCGGCGCCCTGTCGCCGGACATGATCGGCAAGCTGTCCAGCGTACTTGGAGAATCGTCGGGCTCGGTGAGCAAGGGCGTGTCGGCGGCGGCGCCGGCCCTGCTCGCCGCGGCGCTCCAGCAAAGTTCGACCAGCAGCGGCGCGACCGGCCTGCTCAGCCTGATCAGCCAGGCGACCGGCGGCGGCAACCCGCTCGACCGGTTGCCGGCGCTGCTCGGCGACGACACGGCGCGGGCCGGGCTGCTCAGCCAGGGCAAGACGCTATCCGACAGCCTGCTCGGCGCCAACGCCGGGGCGGCGACCAACGGCCTGGCCAGCTTCGCCGGCGTCAAGGCTGGGTCGGCCACGCAACTGCTCTCGCTCGCCGCGCCGCTCGTGCTGGGGGCGATCGGCAAGGCGCTCGGCGGCGCCCCGACCGCCTCGGGCGTCCAGTCGCTGCTGTCGGACCAGCGGGCCAGCATTCTCGGCGCGCTGCCGCCCGGGCTCGGCGCGCTGTTCGGCTTCGGCGGGGCGACGCAGGGCGCCCGCGCGGCGACCGCGAGCGGGGGCGGCGGCTTCGGCAAGATCCTGCCCTGGCTGATCGCCGCGGCGGTGGTGCTGGCGCTGATCTTCGGTCTGCGCAACTGCGGCGCCAAGCAGGTCGAGGCCCCGCCGCCGCCGGTCAAGACCGAGGTGGTTCCCGCGCCGGCGCCGGTCGCGGCGGCGCCCGAGACCCTGACCCTGCCGGGCGGGGCGACCATCACCGTGCTGCCGACCTCGATCGGCTACGGGGTGACCAAGTTCCTCGAGTCCAACGAGGCGGCGCCCAAGACCTTCGTGTTCGACAACCTCAACTATGACACCGCCTCAAACGCCCTGACGCCGGAGAGCAAGCCGACGATCGACACCCTCGTCCTGATCCTGAAGGCCTATCCGAATGTTCGCGGGCGGGTGGTCGGCTACACCGACAACCAGGGCGATCCGGCGGCCAACAAGACGCTGTCCGACGCCCGCGCCGCGACGGTGAAGAAAGAGCTGTCGGCCCAAGGCATCGCCGGCGAGCGGATCGAGACGGCCGGCATGGGCGAGGCCGACCCGATCGCCGACAACGCCACCGAGGAGGGGCGCGCCAAGAACCGGCGGACCGAGCTGGTCATCGTCCGCAAGTGATCAACTTGTGTAACTTGTAGGACGTCTGGCGACTTTGGAGCGGCCCGCGGCGCGGCGGGCCGTTCCTATTCGTCCTCGTCGAAGCGGGCGGCGACCAGCGCGGCCAGGGCCTCGACCGCGGGGGCGGCCTCGTTGCCCTCGGCCTGGATGTCGATGCAGCAGCCGGGGCCGGCGGCCAGCATCATCAGGCCCATGATCGAGCGGGCGTCGACGCTGGACCCGTCCTTGGCGACCTTGACCTCGGCGTCGAAGGTGGCGGCCAGCTTGACGAACTTGGCCGAAGCCCGTGCGTGCAGACCGCGCTTGTTGACGATCTCGACGGTCCGCGAGGCGCTCATTTTTCGCCGGCCAGCACGTAGGACGCCACGGAGATGTACTTGCGGCCGGCCTCCTGGGCGCAGGCCACGCAGTCCTCAAGCGATTGGCGCGTGCGAACCGAGGCCAGCTTGATCAGCATGGGCAGGTTGAGGCCGGCGATGACCTCGGCCTTGGTCTGCTCCATCACCGAAATGGCCAGGTTCGAGGGCGTGCCGCCGAACATGTCGGTCAGCAGGATGACGCCGGAACCGGAATCGACGGCCTCGCACGCCGCCAGGATGTCCTTGCGGCGCTTTTCCATGTCGTCCTCCGGCCCAATGCAGATGGACGCGACCGCAGCCTGCGGCCCCACCACATGCTCCATGGCGAAGACGAATTCCTCGGCCAGCCGCCCGTGCGTAACGATCACGAGCCCGATCATGCCAACTCTCTCAACGGGAATCCCCACCCGGCCGCGGCGATACGCCGACCGCGAGGGCGTCTAGATACGCTTTATCCGGCCAAGCTCCAAGATGTTGCAGTGCGCGACGAAGTTTCGCGGGCGCGGATGACTCTAGCGCCTGAAGTGAAAGCGACGGGATACTCAACCCGACGTATTCCTTGAAAGCCGGCTCGGGCATCCGCTCATGCTGCTCGCAGGCGACCGCCAAGGCAATGCGGCAAAAGGGAAGGGCGGGCTCGCGCAGCACCCCGAGGCCGCGGACCTCGATCAGACCGGCGAGCGTGTCGGGGGCGCGGCCATAGAGCGCGCCCTCGCAGGCCCACAGCACGACCCGGTCGTCTGCGACCAGCCGGAAGCCGTGGTCCAGGGCGCGCAGGGCCAGATCGCTCTTGCCGGACCCCGAGGGGCCCTCGATCAGGACCCCGCGCCAGGCGCCGTCCATATGGGCGGCCAGCAGGCCGGCATGGAGGATCATCGCCGTGCCTCGGGCAGGGTGACGATGAAGCGGGCGCCCTCGACCGCGCCGTCGGGGCCGGTGCGGTTCTCGGCGCGGATCGACCCGCCCTGGGCCGCGGCGATCTGGCGGGCGATCGACAGGCCGAGGCCCGAATTGCCGCCAAACGCCGCGCCCTTGGGCCGCGAGGTGTAGAACCGCTGGAAGATGGTCTCGAGGTTGTCGGGCGGAATACCGGGGCCGTCGTCGTCGACGGTCAGCACCGCCTGGCCGCGGCCGCGCTCCAGCTGCACGCGCACCTCGCCGCCCGGGGGGCTGAACGAGCGGGCGTTGTCGATCAGGTTGCGCAGCAGCTGGCCGAGCGGGCCCTCGCGGCCCGAGACCATGATCGGCTCCAGGGTGTCGGGCGCGGCGTAGGCGACGGCCACGTCGCCGGGCTTGGCGGTGTCCTGATAGAGCTGGGCGACCTCGCCGATCAGCCGGCCGAGGTCGAGCGGGCGCAGGTCCTCGCGCGAAAGCTCGGCGTCCAGGCGCGAGGCGTTGGAGATGTCGGTCACCAGCCGGTCGAGCCGCTGGATATCGTTCTTGAGGATCGCCATCAGCCGGTCGCGGGCGGCGGGATCCTTGACCAGGTCGAGGGTCTCGACCGCCGAGCGCAGCGAGGTCAGCGGGTTCTTGATCTCGTGGGCGACGTCGGCGGCGAACCGCTCGATGGCGTCCATCCGCTCGGACAGGGCGTCGGTCATGTCCTCGAGCGAGCGGGTCAGGTCGCCGAGCTCGTCGTCGCGGCGGGCCAGCTGCGGCAACGAGATCGACCGGGCCCGCGACAGCCGCACGCGGTCGGCGGCGCGCGCGAGCATCCGCACCGGCTGGGCGATCAGGTTGTTCAGCAGCAGCGACGAGACCAGGGTCACGAAGATCGCGATCAGGATGAACGGGGCGAGAGCCTGGCGCTCGGCGCGGATGATCTCGTCAACGTCGCTGGCCTCCAGGGTCAGGACCCCGAGCACGGCCTGGACGTGCTGGATCGGGATCGATACCGAGACCACGCGCTCGCCGTCCTCGGCGGTGCGCATGCCGGCCCAGTGAACGCCGCGCAGCGCCTGGCCGACCTCCATCATCAGCGCGCGCTGGGCGGCCGGGGCCGGCGGCGGCGGCGGACGGCCGAGCTTGAGGTCGAGGGCCAGGCCGCGCTGGTCCTCGCGTGGGCGGGCCGGGGGCAGCACCTTCCATTCGACCCGGTCGGCGACCCAGTAGCTGTCGGCGATCAGGTTGCCCTGGGCGTCGAACAACCGGGCCCGCTGCGAGCGCGGGTTGGACAGCATCTGCAGGATTTCGCTGGCCGCCTGGGCGTCGAGCTCGGGCGTCGGCTCGCCGACGGTGGCGGCGCGGTTGATCACGTTGACGATCAGCTCGCCCTGGGTGGTCAGGCTGTCGATGCGTGCGCCGACCAGGCCGCGGCGCAGTTCGTTGAGCAGCAGCGACCCGGCGATGATGATCGCCAGGCCCAGAACGTTGAGCAGGATGATGAAGCGCCCCAGGCGCGAGCCTGGCAGCCAACTGAAGAACGAGGGCCCGGAGGGCGGCGGCCGCGGTTTGCGGGCCGTCCGCTTCGGGTCAGGCTTCGCGGTATCTGTATCCGACGCCATAGAGGGTTTCGATCGCGTCGAACTCCGGGTCGACTTCGCGGAACTTCTTTCGCATCCGCTTGATATGGCTGTCGATGGTGCGGTCGTCGACATAGACCTGATCGTCGTAGGCCGCGTCCATCAGGTTGTCGCGGCTCTTCACGAACCCGGGGCGCTGGGCCAGCGACTGCAGCAGCAGGAATTCGGTGACGGTGAGCTTCACCGGCTTGCCGTCCCACAGGCAGTCATGGCGGGCGGGGTCCAGGGTCAGCTTGCCGCGCTTCAGGGCGCGCGACTGCGACTCCCCGTTGCCGTTGGCGGCCGCGGCGACGGCGGGCTCCTCGCCCTCGACCCCGGCCCGGCGCAGCACCGCCTTCACCCGTTCGATCAGCAAGCGCTGGCTGAACGGCTTATGCATGTAGTCGTCGGCCCCAAGGTTGAAGCCGAGGATCTCGTCGATCTCCTCGTCCTTGGAGGTCAGGATGATCACCGGCAGGTCCGAGGTCCGCCGCAGCCGGCGCAGCACCTCCATGCCGTCCATGCGCGGCATCTTGACGTCGAGGATCGCCAGGTCCGGGGGATCGTTCTCCAGGGCCGCTAGACCCGAGGCGCCGTCGAAATACGCCTTAACCTCGTGGCCGTGGCTTTCGAGGGCGAGGCTGACCGACGTGACGATGTTCTCGTCGTCGTCCACCAGGGTGATCTTGGCCATAGGTCTCGTCGTATCCTTCAGCGAAGCTTGGCAAGCTAATGGCCCGCCAGCGTGTCCTCAATGGGGCGCCGCACGGAAGGCGGCGGCCCCGACAACAGGGAAGCCGGCGACCGGCCCGCCGGTTCCCTCGGCGCGAAGGCCACGGCGAGACGCAGCAATCCCTTATGATAAAACGGTATTAAGCTTGTTGGCGCATGCTGTCCGGGAAGGGGATCTCTCGTGGCCGGCCAGCAAGTCCATTACGAAGTCTTCATTCGGCGGGCCCCGGGCGCGGCGTGGAAGCTCGACATGGCCACGGAGAGCCGCACGGCTGCGGTCTCGGTCGCCGAGGAGCTGATGGCCGAGGGACGGGTCGCCGCGGTCCGAGTCACCAAAGAAACCCTCGATCCGGACACCCGCGAGTTCCAGTCGGTGACGATCCTCAACCTCGGCGTCGCCGAGGCGCCGAAGAAAAAGAAGGTCGTCGAGAACCAGGATCCCCTCTGCGTCAGCCCGCAGGACCTCTACACCGTCCACGCCCGCGAGCGGATCGGGCGGCTGCTGGAGGGCTGGCTGGAGCGTAAGGGGGCCACGCCGTTCGAGCTGTTGCACCGTCCCGACCTGGTCGAAGAGCTTGAGGCGTCGGGCACCGACCTGCAGCATGCGATCCAGAAGGTCGCGATCCCGGAGGCCCAGGCCCGCGGACTGACCGTCCACGAACTGATCCGCACCTTCTCGAGCCTCGTCGAGCGCGCCATCGACCGGCTGCTCAAGGATTGCCGCCGCGGCGGCATGCCCAATCTCGACAAGGAAGGCTTCGCCCGCGCCGCCGAACGGGTCAGCCACGATCCGGAGCGGGCCTACCTGCTGGGCGCCGGCGTCGCGGCCTCGATCGCGCCGGCCCGTTCGTGGTCGGAGAAGGTCTCGCGCCTGCTGGACCTCGCCGACGCCGCCCCGGTGACCGGGCCGCCGCGCGGCCTGGCGCTGCAGACCGTCGAACAGCCGCTGGCCGAGATCCTCGGCTCGAAGTCGGGGCTGGACAACATCATCGGCCAGGACCTCGACCTGGGCGGCCAGCTGGCGGCGATGACCCGGCTGGCGGCCTGCGACACGGTCGACGCCCTGATCCGCGCCGAACCGTCGGTCGCCAAGATGATGCCGCCGCTGTCGGAGGCCGCCACGCGGCTGTCCAAGTGGCTGGCGGCCGACGACTTCGCCAGCGTCCGCGTCGCCATCGCCAAGCGGGTGGTCCGCGAGCTGAACGGCCCGCGCCGGCTGCGCCCCTCGGACGCCTCGGGCGAGATCGAGGTGATGCGCGGCCTGGCCATGACCCTGACCGCTGCGGCCGCGGCCGGGGCGCTGCTGAACGTCGACGACGTACAGTCCGCCTTCGTCCAGCGCTCGCGCATGCTGGTCACCAGCGACTTCGTCGAGGCCTATCTCGGCGGCGGCGAGCGCACCGCCCGCGAGGAGATCGAGGCTCTGGTGTGGCTGGTCGAGAACGTGATCGGCGGCGCCAACAAGCGCCAGGCCGGCCGCTACCTGGCGGCGGGCGTCTCGGCCCTGCGGTTCGAGAAGGAATTCCGCTACGGTCCCGACACCGCGGCGGTGAAGCTGCAAAAGCTGGCGGCGCTGCAACGGGCGGTGGCGCGCGGCGGGCTGGCGGCTGAAGACTACGTTCCCATCCAGGCCAAGATCGGCGACGTCGGCGGCCTGGTGGAGGCCGATGCGCGGCTGGTGCCGACCCTGGCCAAGACTCCGGCCTCGCCGGCCCAGAAGCTGTTGTTGCTGTTGAGGCTCGCCGCGGGCGAGACCGCCCCAGCCGGCCCGGCGGCCGACCGGGCGCGTCAGGAGGCCATGCGTCTGGTCCGCCAGGAAGAGACGCGGGCCGAGCTGGCGGCCAATCCAGAGCGGATGGACCAGGTGCGAAGCCTGATCCACCAGCTCGGCATGGCCGCCTAGAGGCGGGTTAGGCGGCGGTCTTGCTCTTCAGCAGGCCGCGCTCGTGCAGCAGTTCGGCGATCTGCACCGCGTTCAGCGCCGCGCCCTTGCGCAGGTTGTCAGCCACGACCCAGAGGTTGAGGCCGTTTTCGACGGTCGGGTCCTTGCGGATGCGCGACACGAAGACCGGGAACTCGCCCTGGGCCTCCTTGGGGGTGATGTAGCCCTTGTCGTTGCGCTGATCGATGACGATCAGGCCGGGGCTCTCGCGCAGCAGGTCGCGGGCCTCGTCCTCGTCGAGCGGGTCGTGGAACTCGATGTTCACGCTCTCGGAGTGGCCGACCATGACCGGCACGCGCACGCAGGTGACCGTCAGGGCGATCGACGGGTCGATCATCTTGTGGGTCTCGTTCCACATCTTGGCTTCTTCGTCGGTGTAGCCGTCGTCGCCGAAGGCGCCGATGAACGGGATGACGTTGAAGGCGATCTGCTTGGGGAACTTCTTGGGCTCGGGCGCGCCGAGAACGAAGACGCCCTTGGTCTGGTCCCAGAGCTCGTCCATGCCTTCCTTGCCGGCGCCGGAGACCGACTGATAGGTCGAGACCACCACCCGCTTGATGCGCGCACGGTCATGCAGCGGCTTCAGCGCCACGACCAGCTGGGCGGTCGAGCAGTTCGGGTTGGCGATGATGTTCTTCTTGCCGGCGTAGGCGACGTCGTCCGGGTTCACTTCCGGCACGATCAGCGGCACGTCGGGGTCCATGCGCCAGGCCGAGGAGTTGTCGATGACGATCGGGCCGGCGGCGCCGATCTTCGGCGACCATTCCTTGGAGAACGAGCCCGAGACGCTCATCAGCACGACGTCGACGGTCGAGAAGTCGAATTGCTCGACGTCTTCGCATTTCAGGATCTGCTCGCCGAACGAGACCTCGACGCCGATCGACCGGCGGCTGGCGATCGCGTGAATCTTGTCCACGGGGAAGTTCACTTCCTCCAGGATGTTCAGCATCTCGCGGCCCACATTGCCCGTGGCGCCGACCACGGCCACCCGATAGCCCATGGCGGTCTCCTTCAGAGGTTCAGAAAGCGGAGCGTCCCCTTACGCCTTGCGGTTCCCGCGCGCAATGAACCGCGAACGCCCGTTTGGCCCGCCGTTTGCGAGGCCGGCGGCGTCACAGCGGGAGGCGTCATGTCCATCAGCAGCATTTCCTCGGTCCCGGCCGGCGGCGCGGCCGGCGCACGCGGTTCGGCCAGCGCCCCCCGCGGCGAGGGCAACCTTCTGTTTACAAAGAGCTTCGGGCCCGCCGCGGACGCTCTGGCGGCGCTGGAGCACGAGGCCGACCTGGCCGCGATGACGGACCTGGCGGGCCTGACCGGCGGCAACAACGACTCGGCGGCTTTTGCCGCCCGGCCGCAGGGCGCCGAGAGCGCCTTCGTCGACAGCCTGCGCGAGGCGCTGGCCGAGGGCGGCCTGGCCAGCTGGCTGGTGACCGACGAGCCCGAGCCGATGAGCCTGGCCGAGCTGCGCGCCGAGGTGACGGGCGGCGAGGTGCTGCCTTCGTACGGGCTGGCGCCGCGGCTGCCTGATCCGGCCGCGCCCGACTACCTGGACCAGGTGCGCCGCCGGCTGATCGGCATCGGCGAGGCGGGGGCCGCACCGCAGGCCCAGGACGCCCTCGACAGGGTGCTGCGCGAGGAACGGGCGCGGATGACCGAGCGCATGGTCGCCCAGCTGGCCCGCGGGGCGCACGACTAGGCGTTACCCGCCAGGTCATCGACCGGTCGCGCCCAGCGGCCCATACCGGGCCCAGCGACAACAGGAGGACGCCTCATGGCGCAGGACACCGGCATGCCCTTTTCCAACCTGATGGGGGTGGAGATCGTCGAGCGGACCAAGGAGCGGGTGGTCGGCCGGCTGGTGGTGCGCGAGGACCTCTGCACCGCCGGCGGGATCCTGCACGGCGGGGCGTTCATGGCCTTCGCCGATGCGCTCGGCGCGATCGGCGGCTTCCTCAACCTGCCGGTCGGGGCGCGGACCACGACCCTGGAGTCGAAGACCAACTTCCTGGGCGCGGCCAAGGTCGGCGCGACCGTCACCGGCGAGGCCATACCGCTGCACATCGGCCGCCGCTCGAGCGTCTGGCAGACCCGCATCACCAGCGCCGAGGGCAAGCTGCTGGCTCTGGTGCTGCAGACGCAGATGACGGTCGAGGGTTAGCCGGCCCCGATGTCGGCGGGCCGGGTGAGGTTGAGCATAGGTTCGCCGCGTAGGTAGCGGCCAAGGTTCTCGAGGAACAGGGCGTCGCCGCGCGCGCCGGTCAGCTCGCCGCGGTTGGAGGCGTGCGGCGTGACCCGCACCTTCGGGTGATCCCAGAACCAGGCGTCGGCCGGCAGCGGCTCGGTCTGGAAGACGTCGAGCACCGCATGGGCCGGCTGGTCGCGGTCTAGGCCGGCGCGCAGGGCGTCCTCGTCGACCAGGCCGCCGCGGCCGATATTGATCAGGATCGATCCGGGCTTCATCGCTGCGAAGAAGTCGGCGCCGGCGAGGCCGCGGGTTTCCTCGTTGAGCGCGCAGGCCAGCACCACCACGTCGGCCGCCGGAAGGGTGCGCGGCAGGTCGGCGATCGTGCTCACGGCGTCGGCCAGACCCTCTGGATCGGGCGAGCGGCGGACGGCCTCGACCTGGGCCCCGAACGCCCTGGCGCGCTGGGCGATCTCACGGCCGATATTGCCGAAGCCGACGATCAGCCAGCGAGTCTGTCCAACCTCGCGGAAGTTCACCGGCGTCCATTCGTGGGCGCGCTGGCGGGCCGCCTGCTGGGCGATCGGATGCAGCAGGCTGAGCGCGTGGATGGTCACGTACTCGGCGATGGCCGGGGCCTGAGCGCTGGAGTTCGTGACGGTCAGCCCATCGCGGGCCAGCGGCTTGAACATCGGGTTGTCGAGACCGGCGAAGGCGGTCTGCACCCAGCGCGCGTCGGGCGAGGCGGCCAGCCGCAGGAAGTAGTCACCGCCGCGTTTGCCGAACGCCTCGAGGCTCAGCCACCAGATGTCGGGCTTCAAGGCGCCGGCGTCGAACGCCGCGCCGCGCAGGGTCAGACTGCCGTCCGGCTCCAGCACCACCACGTCGAGATCAGGCGCCAGGGCGGCGAGGCGGTCGGCGATGCGCTCAAAGGGCGCGCGCAGGAGCAGGGCTTGCATGCCGCAACTCTAGCTCGGCGTCCGGCGGCGGCAATGCTTCACATTTGACAACATATTGTCGAAGCGACAATCTGCTGCCATGGAAGCCTCCGCCGACGCCGTCCTGCGCCTCGTCGACGCTGTGGGAAGCGCAGCCGAACGCTTCGCCCAGCTTGAGGACAGGATGCTGTCCGACACCGGTTTCACCGGCGCGCGGATGCGGATCGCCGCGGTGCTGGCGCCGGACGCGACCCGGACCGCGCCGCAGATCGCCCGCAGCCTGGGCCTGACCCGCCAGGCGGTGCAGCGGGTGGCCGACGATCTCGCCGAGCGTGGCCTGGCCGAGTGGCTTGAGAACCCCGACCACCGCCGCGCGCGCCTATTGCGGCTGACGCCGGCCGGGCGCGCGGCCTATGGCGAGGCCTTGCAGCGCAAGGTGCTGTGGGCCCAGGGCCTGTCGGAGGGGCTGACCCCCGCCTGGCTGGCGGTGGCGACCGAGCTGCTGGGCCTGATGACCCGGCGCACGGGGGCGAAGGCGCGATAGTTGACTCAGTCAACTAACCGTATTTCCCTTGTCCCGTGAGGAGTTTCCATGCTGCCCAGGGATCCCGTCGCCGCCGTCCGGCGCTTCAACCGCTTCTACACCCGGCGCATCGGCGCGCTGGACGAAGCGCACCTCGGGTCGCCCTACACCCTCGCCGAGATGCGGGTGCTGTACGAGGTCGCCCAGGCCCCGGACGGGATCACTCCGAAGTTGCTCGCGGCCCGGACGGGCATGGACAACGGCTATCTCAGCCGGGTGCTCAAGCGCTTCGAAACCGAGGCCCTGCTGACCCGCCAGACGTCGGCGACCGACCGGCGCAGCGTCTCGGTATGGCTGACCTCGGACGGCATCCATGCCTACAACCGCTGGCTCGGCTCGGCCCAGGGCGCGGTGGAGGGGATGCTGGGCTCGCTGAGCAGCGTCCAGAAAACCAAGCTCACCCGGGCCATGGCCGAGATCGAGCACCTGCTCGAGGGGGCGGCCGCCGGAAAGATCGTGCTGCGCGGTCACCGTCCCGGCGATATGGGCTGGATCGTCCATCGCCATGGGGCGCTCTATGCGCGCGAGTATGGCTGGGATGAGCGGTTCGAGGCCCTGGTGGCGCGCATCGCCGCCGATTTCATCGACGGGTTCGATCCAAAGCGCGAACGCTGCTGGATCGCCGAGCGCGACGGCGAGCCGCTCGGCTGCATCGCTCTGGTGAAGGGCGAGGCGGAGGGGCAGGCCAAGCTGCGCCTGCTGCTGATCGAACCGTCGGCGCGGGGCCTGGGGCTCGGCAAGCGGCTGGTCGCCGAGTGCGTCGCCTTCGCCCGCAAGGCCGGCTACCGCGAGATCACGCTGTGGACCCAAAGCATCCTGACCGCGGCGCGCGCGGTCTATGCCGGCGCCGGATTTCACCTGGTGGAGAGCCATCCCGACGAACTCATCGCCAAGGGCCTGATCAGCGAGACCTGGGTCCTCAAGCTCTAGACTCTTGAGCTCGGAGCATCCGCTTCGGCGAACAAAATGCTCCGGGGTGACAACGCTCCCGGCCGGCCTAGAGTGCGCGTCATGCGCAAACCCAACTTCATCGTGATCCTCGCCGACGATCTCGGCTACGGCGACCTCGGCTGCGACGGCGGCAAGGTGATCCGCACACCGCACCTGGACCGCATGGCGGCCGAAGGGGTCCGACTGACCGACTTCTACGCCTCGGCCAATGTCTGCACCCCCTCGCGGGCCGGCCTGCTGACCGGCCAGTACGCGATCCGCAACGGCCTGGCGCACGAGGTCATCCAGCCGGCCGACACCACCGGCCTGCCGCCGGAGGCCCTGACCATCCCCAAGGCGTTGGGCGAGGACTACGCCAGCGCCCTGATCGGCAAGTGGCACCTGGGCCATGTGGCGCCGCACTGGCCGCCGATGGTCTATGGGTTCGACCGCTTCTACGGCCTGCCCTACAGCCACGACATGAAGCCGCTGGCGCTCTACGACAGCGCCACCTCGCCGATGACCGAGAGCAAGGCGGACTTCGCCAAGCTGACCGAGTGGTTCTTCGCGCAGACCATCGCCTTCGCCGAGCAGAACCAGGACAAGCCGTTCTTCGTGCTGCTGGCGCTGACCGCGCCGCACATCCCGCTGAAGCCGAACCCCGACGACCTGACCGGCTCGCCCGGCGGCGCCTATGGCGAGGTGGTCGAGGAGATCGACCTGAATGTCGGGCGGCTGCTGGACAGGCTGAAGGCGCTGGGCCTCGACGAGGACACCATGGTGGTCTTCACCTCGGACAACGGGCCGTGGTTCGAGGGCTCGTCCGGCCCGTTCCGCGACCGCAAGGGCGGCTCGGCCTGGGATGGCGGCTTCCGGGTGCCGTTCATCGCCCGCCAGCCGGGGACGCTGCCGGCCGGGACCGTCAGCAACGCTCTAGCGAGCAACCTGGACCTGCTGCCGACCCTGGCGGCGATGGCCGGCGCGCCCGCGGTCGAGGATCGCGAGTTGGACGGCGCGGACCTGTCAGCCGTGCTGAAGGCCGGGGCGGCCTCGCCGCACGAGGAGATCGTACTGTTCGACAACGCCAAGGTCGCGGCGGTGCGCACGCCCCGCTGGAAGTACGTGGCGCGGTCCTACTACCGGACCTACGACATCCCGCTGGACGGCTATCCGCTGCTGTTCGACATGGATATCGACCCGGGCGAGAGCTACAGCGTAGCGCGCAACTTCCCGGACGCCGCGGCGGACATGCGCGCGCGGTTGGAAAGGGCCAGAGCCAAGTACGAACCGATGGCGGACGCGTTCCCGCCGCACGTGGCGCCGGCCTCGGCCGCCGACCACCCGGACTGACGGATCAGTCTATTTGCGGCGTTGCTTGCGCGCGGCGTAGCGGGCGTCGCGCGCGGCCTTCTGGGCGGCGCGCAGCTCCAGCTCGGCGGTCTCGGCGTTAAACGCGTCGATCTCGCGCTTGAGCGCATCCTGCTCGGCCTGAACGCGTCGACGTTCGGCGCGCTCGATCTCGCGCTTGGCGCGGAGCTCGGCCAGTTCGTTGGCTTTGATGGTGGCGCGGTCGGTGCCCGGTTCGGCCGTGACGGTGGGTTTCACCTTCATCTTGGCCAGGAGGGCCTTCTTGGCTTCGAGGGACGCAGTCGCGCGGTCTTGGAAAGTGCTGTTCTTAAGATAACTCATGCGGGCGTCCCCATCTCCCAAATCGCGGGAAAATGCAATCGGGGGATCGTGCGTTTGTTCGCCGCGGCGCATCCGTGTGGCGCGGATGCACGTATCTCTCGGAGAGGCGCGCCAGCGCCGGTCCCGGGAGAGCCGCCATGGACTCGATTTCGCGCAGAACCGCTGTGGCGATGGGCGTTGCGTTGTTCGGCGCGCCGCGGGCCGTGGCGGCTGATAAGCTTGCCTTCACGGTGTTCCGGAACGGGGTTCGGGTCGGCGAACATGAGATGAGCTTTTCCGGCGCCGCCGAAGATGTCGCGGTCCGCACGGAGGTGTCGCTGGTGGTCAAGCTCGGGCCGGTTCCAGTCTATCGTTACACCCACCGGGCGCTGGAGCGCTGGCGCGGCGGCCGCTTTTCCAGTCTCGAGACGACCACCAACGGTAACGGCAAGCTGCAACGGGTGGCGGCGCGGCGCGGCGCCGACGCGGTGGTGATCGAAACCGCGGATGGGCTGGTCAAGGCCCCCGCGAACGCAGCGCCGCTGACCCACTGGAAAGCCGCTGTGTTGAGCAGCCCGCTGTTCAACCCGCAGGAGGGCAAGCTTCTGCGGCTGACGGCCCGGCGGGCGGGCGTCGAGCAGGTCAGGCTGGCCAGTGGCGAGCTCATCTCCGCCACCCGCTGGAGCCTGCGCGGCGAGAGCCAGATCGACAACTGGTACGATCAGGGCGGCGCCTGGGCCGCCCTGCGCGGCCGTCTCACGGACGGCTCGACGATGGAGTACCGGCGGCTCTAGAGCGCCGCGAGCACCGCGTCGCCCATCTGCACGGTCGAGAGCGAGCCGCCCAGGTCGCGGGTGCGGGCCCCGCCCTCCAGCGCCTTGACCACGGCGGCGTAGAGCTTGTCGGCCGCCTCGGCGCGGTCCAGCGACCAGCGCAGGGCCATCTCCAGCGACAGGATCGCGGCCAGCGGGTTGGCCAGGTTCTGGCCGGCGATGTCCGGGGCCGAGCCGTGGATCGGCTCGTAGAGGCCGGGCTTGCCGGGCGCGCCCAGGGCGGCCGAGGGCAGCATGCCGAGCGAGCCGGTCAGCTGGGCGGCGGCGTCCGAGAGGATGTCCCCGAACAGGTTGTCGGTGACCATGACGTCGAACTGCTTGGGATTCTTGACGATCTGCATGGCCGCGTTGTCGGCCAGGATGTGCTCGAGCTCGACGTCGGCGTATTCGCGCTTGTGGAGGTCGGAGACGACCTCGCGCCACAGCAGGCCGCTATCCATGACGTTGGACTTCTCGGCTGAGTGGACCTTGTTGCGGCGGCCGCGGGCCAGCTCGAAGGCGACGCGGGCCACGCGCTCGATCTCGGCGGTCGTGTAGACCTGGGTGTCGACGGCGCGCTTGCCGCCCTCCGGCAGCTCCTCGATGAAGCGCGGCGAGCCGAAATAGATGCCGCCGGTCAGCTCGCGGACGATCATGAAGTCGAGGCCTTCGACCAACTCGCGCTTGAGGCTGGAGGCGTCGGCCAGGGCGTTGAAGCACAGGGCCGGGCGCAGGTTGGCGAACACTTCCATGCCGGCGCGCAGGTTCAGCAGGCCCGCCTCCGGGCGCTTGTCGCGCGGGGCGCCGACCCACTTGGGACCGCCGACCGCGCCCATCAGCACGGCCCTCGACGCCTTGGCGGCGGCCAGGGTCTCGTCGGTCAGGGGCAGCCCGTAGGCGTCGTAGCTGGCCCCGCCGAACAGCCGCTCCTCGATGGCGAGATCCGGGGTCAGGGCCTCGGCCACGCGGCGGACCTGCGCGGTCACTTCCGGGCCGATGCCGTCGCCGGGCAGGAGGAGCAGGTCGGTCATGTGGGAACCCCCGTAAAAGTCACGCGCCTAGAGCTGGCGTTCGGAGGCGATCTCGTAGGCGAAGAGCCGGCGATCGGAAACCCCGAAGGCGGGCCAATGGCTGCGCCAGGTCGCCATGTGCGGCGTTTTGAAGTGGGCGTCGAGCGCGGCCTGGTCGCGCCAGGCCTCGAACACCCGGATCAGGCCGGGATCGAGCACGTCCTCGGCGTAGGAATATTCGAGGCAGCCGTCCTCGGCGCGACTGGCGTCCAGCATGGCGCGCATGTGCGGCCGGAAGTCCGCCAGGACCTCCGGCGGCACCCGCACCGTGCCGGCGATGATCAGGCTCACGCCCGCTCCAGCCAGGGCTGGCTGATGGCGCGCTTGCCTTCGAAGACGTCGATCGACGGCGCGGCCTGCAGGGTCTCGCCGATGGCGTCGAGGCCGTTGAGCATCTTGTCCTTGCGGGACGGGTCGATCTGGAAGCTGAAGGTCTTGCCCGACGGCGAGACCACGGTCTGGGCCGCAAGGTCGACCGTGACCATGTGGTTGCCGCCCTTGGCCTCTTCCATAAGGTCCTGAACTTCCTCGGGTTTCAGGACCACCGGCAGCAAGCCGTTCTGGAAGCAGTTGCTATAGAAAATGTCCGCAAAGCTGGTCGAGATCACGCAGCTGATCCCGAAATCCATCAGCGCCCAGGGAGCGTGCTCGCGCGACGAGCCGCAGCCGAAATTGTCGCCGGCGACCAGCACGCCGGCGCCCTTGTACTCCGGCCGGTTCAGGACGAAGTCGTTCTTTTCCTTGCCGTTTTCGTCGAAGCGAAAGTCGTAGAACAGGCCGCGGCCCAGACCCTCGCGCTCCACGGTCTTGAGGAACTGCTTGGGGATGATCTGGTCGGTGTCGATGTTCGCCAGCGGCAGCGGGGCGATCTTGGCGTCGAGACGGGTAAAGGCTTGCATCAGTCGGTCTTAGCAGGAGTTTGAGGTTGGGTCTGCGTGATGGTCCAGCGCTCGACGCGGGTGATGTTGTCGGCGACCACCGTCGAACTGCATTGAACGTTCAACGCCAGTCCGGTCGCGATGTCGATCTCATGACGACATTCCTCGTGCTGGTCAAAAGCCAGCTTGGCTACGGACTCTCGCAGCGCCTCGGCCTGTTTGTCAGTCAGGCCGTCGAACGATGCGGTTGCGATGTCGGCGACGCCGCGTTGGGCGGACTTCGGGTCTATCGCTTGCCGCCAATGGATGACGGCGCGGTTCGCCGCCCGATCGCGCGTGATCAGCGTATAGCTGCCCGTGGCTGTCATCGGAGAGCCGCCGAAAGGGCTCTGCAAGCTCCCCTCGTAGGCGGTCGCCTTGCCAGGTTTGAGCGACATGCCTTGACTGATGCTGGTTCTGCGAACGTCGCGCATCGCCAGCTCTTCGACCATTCCCTTGAAGATGGCGGCCTTGCCTGGTCCCACCGCCGCCGGGTCGGGGGAATTGGGCGTGGTGCGTTTGAGCATGGCCGCGACGGCGTCGCGGACTTGAGCCTCGTTGCGTATTCCGGTCGGCTGAAGGGCTTCATCGACCGTGAGTTCGACCGGCACGCCGAGGTTCAGAGCCTGGACGGCCTCGTCCGGGACGCCTTCCCGCCCCCCGATCGACACCTGGCGGACGGTGACGACGCCCGGCGCCCAGACCAGCTGGGACGTCGTGGTGGTGCCGACGATCTCCTTCACGCCGGCGCGGTCGGTCTCGATCGTGTGGTCGACGGTCATCGTCCACGTCGCGCCATCGTCCAGCCGCACCGGGAATTCGTCGGCGGCGGCCGAGGTTGCGAGCGCTGCGGCCAGCACCGCCGCGGCCGGCTTCACGGCCGGGCGCCCTGCGAGATGAGGAGGGTCGGGGCGGACGCAACCCCTGATCGTATCGTGCAGACGCGGGTGCCAGGCTTTCGGCCGGTTTTCACCTCGGAAACGTCGAAACCTGCCGAAGCGATGCGGGCCTGGGCGGCGTCGATGTCGACCACTTGCCAGGCAAGGCCTCCGAAGCTGTCGGGCGCGTCGAAATCCTGCCGATCGAGGCGCGAGGCGAACTCCACGACGCTATCGGCGCAGCGGAAGAATAGCTGCCGAACCTTCCAATCGGGGTTGGAGCGGTCGAGGCGCAGGTCGAGCCCGAGCTTGGCGCCGTAGACCGCCAGGGCGCGGTCGGGGTTGGGGGTGTAGATCACCACGTGGTCGAGTTGGGCGATCGGCGCCTCGCCGGTCGGCTCCGACAGCGGCCAGGCGACGCCGTCGCGCGGCGGGGCGGCGAGCAGTATGTTGATCCCGCCCACGGCGGCGGCGTCCAGGGTGCTGGTCGTCCAGTAGCGCTTGCGGCCGTCGTCGTGGGTCGAGCGCACCGGATGCGGCGCCGAGCCGCCGATGCCGCGGCGGGCCAGCAGGGTCTGGGCTGCCTCGATGTCGGGGGTGGTGAAGGCGATCGCCCAGATCCCCTCGCCGTGGGCGTCGAGATGGGCGCGGATGGTGTCGCCGAACGCGCCCTCGCCGTGCGGGGCGATGACGTCGAGCGCCATGTTGGGCAGCTGGAACCAGGCGTGCCGCGCCCCGCCGTCGCCGCCGACCCAGTTGGGGGCGACGCCGAGCAGGCGGGTGTAACCGTCGATGGCGGCCGGCAGGTCGCGGACCGCCAGGGCGATGTGGTCGAGTCCAGAGATCACGGCGTGGTCCAGTAGGTAGGAGCCTCGGGCTCGGGTTCGCCCGGGTCGAACAGCAGTCGCAACGAGGCGATCACGAAGGTCGCGCCATAGGCGAGCAGCAGCACCAGGCCGGCCGCGCCGAAGCCGACGCGCCAGCGGCGCTGGACGGCGGGATCGACCAGCTGGCGGCCGTCGGCGCGCAGGCCGAGCACCTTGCCGTTCAGCACCTCGACCTCAAGATGGGCGCCGCGCTCAAGGCGCATCAGCGGGAACGGGCTGCCGCAGTTGCGGTCGATGCGACACGGCAGGATCAGCGGGCTGGCCGTGGTTCCGAGATTGATCCCGAAGCTGCGGCCGAAGGCCCCGACCCTGTCGATGTGTTCGAGCTGGCCGGCGACCGTACGGGTGGGGCCGAGATCGGCGCGCAGGCCGGCGGCGATCAGCCAGATGCCGGCGGCCAGGATCGGCGCGCAGAGCGCGACCATCGCGACCTCGACCGGCTTGTCGAAGCGGTCGCGGTCCTCGAAGGCGGCGAGGTTCTGGCGCATGCGGAACACCACGGCCAGCAGTCCGACGACCAGGATGTAGCCGCCGACCAGCATCAGCGGTCCGATCTGGCCCGGGCCGCGGCCGAACATGCCGCCCTCGCCGAGGAAGGCGGCGGCCATGGCGCCGAGGCCGGCGCAAAGGATGGGAAGCCCCCACCAGACGAGAAAGCTGGTGCGGGCGCTCATCATCACATGAAATCCCTGACGTCGGCGATGTGGCCGGCGATGGCGGCGGCGGCGGCCATGGCCGGGCTCATCAGATGGGTCCGGCCGCCGCGGCCCTGCCGGCCCTCGAAATTGCGGTTGGAGGTCGAGGCGCAACGCTGGCCGGGGGTGAGCCGGTCGGGGTTCATGCCCAGGCACATCGAGCAGCCCGGTTCGCGCCAGTCGAAGCCGGCCGCCTTGAAGATGGCGTCGAGGCCTTCTTCCTCGGCCTGGGCCTTCACCAGGCCCGAGCCCGGAACGACCATGGCCCGGACGTGATCTGCGACGATCCGGCCGTGGACGAAGGCGTGCTGGACGACCTTGGCCGCCTCGCGCAGGTCCTCGATGCGGCTGTTGGTGCACGAGCCGATGAACACGACGTCGATCTTGGCGTCCTGGATCGGCTGGCCGGCGGTCAGGCCCATATATTCGAGGGCGCGGGCGGCCGAGGCGCGCTTGTCCGGGGTCGCGAAGCTGTCCGGATCCGGGGCGACGTCGGTGACGGCGATGACGTCTTCCGGCGACGTGCCCCACGTGACCAGCGGGGCGATCTTGCCGCCGTCGATGACGACCTCGCGGTCGAACGTCGCGTCCGCGTCGGTGAACAGCGTCTTCCAGTAGCCCATGGCCATTTCCCAGGCCCCGCCCTTCGGCGCGGCCGGCCGGCCGGCCATGTAGTCGAAGGTCGTCTGGTCGGGCGCGACCAGGCCGGCGCGGGCGCCGCCCTCGATGGTCAGGTTGCACAGGGTCATGCGGCCTTCCATCGACAGGGCGCGGATGGCTTCGCCCGCATACTCGATGACGTAGCCGGTGCCGCCAGCGGTGCCGATCTCGCCAATGATGGCCAGCGCGATGTCCTTGGCCCCGACGCCGGGCGCCAGGGTCCCGTCGACGGTGACGCGCATGTTCTTCGCCTTCTTCTGGCGAAGCGTCTGAGTGGCCAGCACGTGCTCGACTTCCGAGGTGCCGATGCCATGCGCCAGGGCGCCGAACGCGCCGTGGGTCGAGGTGTGGCTGTCGCCGCAGACGATGGTCATGCCCGGCTGGGTGCGGCCCTGCTCGGGACCGACCACGTGGACGATGCCGTTGCGCACGTCGCCCATCGGGAAGAACTCGATGCCGTTGTCCTTGACGTTGCGCTCAAGCGTCTGCAGCTGCAGACGCGCCTCGTCGTCGGCCACGGCGGCGACGCCCTTGGCCTGGCCCTCGGTCGGGATGTTGTGGTCGGCGACCGCAAGCGTGCGGTCCGGGCGGCGCACCGGCCGGTGGTTGGCGCGAAGGCCGGCGAAGGCCTGCGGGGTCGTGACCTCGTGAATGAGGTGCAGGTCGATATAGAGGATCGTCTCGCCGTCTTGTTCCTCGACGACGTGGGCGTCCCAGATCTTATCGTAAAGCGTCTTTCCAACCATGGCCGGCATCTAGACCCTTTCCGGTTCAGGTGGGAACACCTGAACCTGATAAAAAAGACCTACGGCATTTAGGGGAGAGCGTGAGCGTCGCTTCAACCGGCCTTGACCTGTTGTCACGCGCCCGCGTCTTGCCGGGGTGGAAAGCGCGGGCCTGCATTTGCCGATCATTGCAGATCGGCTATTCATAAGCGCATGGCGAACGCCGATTGGGACCTGTTCCAGAGCCTGCATGCCGTGCTCCAGGCCGGCAGCCTGTCGGCGGCGGCGAAGGCCCGTGGCCTGACCCAGCCGACGCTGGGCCGCCACATCGAGGCGCTGGAGCAGAAGCTGGGCGCGCCGCTGTTCCTGCGCTCGCCCCGCGGCCTCACCCCCACGGACCTCGCCCGGCAGCTGGAAAGCCACCTGGCCGAGATGCACGCCGCAGCCGCCGCGGCGCTGCGCGACGCCTCCGGTTCGGCCGAGCAGCTCAAGGGCGCGATCCGCATCACCGCCAGCCAGATCATGGGCGCCGAGGTGCTGCCGTCGATCCTCGGCGCGTTCCGCCGCGAGCATCCGGAGATCGACCTCGAGCTGGTGCTGTCGAACCGGGCCGAGGACCTGTCGCGGCGCGACGCCGACATCGCCGTGCGCATGGTCCGGCCGACCCAGGGCGCGCTGGTGGCGCGCAAGGTCGGGGCGATCGGGGTCGGGTTCTACGCCTCGCCCGACTACATCGCCTGCTTCGGCGCGCCGCAGACCCTGGAGGAACTGACCGGGCACACGGTGGTCGGGTTCGACCGCGAGACCCCGGCGCTGCAGGCCCTGGCCGACCTGGAGCTGCCCTGGGCGGTCAGCCGCGAGCTGTTCGCCTTCCGCTCGGACAACGACCTGGCTCAGATCGCCGCGATCCGCGCCGGGGTCGGGGTCGGCGCCTGCCAGCACCAGATCGCCCGCCGCTACGGCCTCACGCCGCTGCTCTCCAACGCCTTCGGGTTCGAGCTGGAGGTCTGGATCGCCATGCACGAGAACCTCAAGGGCCACCGGCGCATGCGGCTGATGTTCGATCATCTGGTGGCGGGGTTCCAGGCGTTCATCGCCGAGGGCCGCGGGGCATAGGTCCGCCATGCCGGCGCGCATCCACATCGTCGGGGCCTCCTCCTCAGGCACGACCACGCTGGGAACGGCGCTGGCGGTGCGGCTGGGCGCGGCGCACCTCGACACCGACAGCTTCTTCTGGGAGGCGACCGACCCGCCGTTCACCGCCAAGCGCCCCGAGGCCGAGCGGGTGGCGCTGATGGAGGCGGCGCTGGCGGGAGCGGACGCCTGGGTGATCTCCGGCTCGCTGATCGGCTGGGGCGACGTGTTCGTCCCGCGCTTCGACCTGGTGGTCTTCCTGCACGTGCCGCACGCGGTGCGGATGGAACGGCTGATCGCGCGCGAGCGCGAGCGCTACGGCGCGGCGATCGAACCGGGCGGGGCGATGCACGCTGCGCACCTGGAGTTCCTGGCCTGGGCGCAGGCCTATGAGACGCCCGGCTTCCCGGGGCGCAGCCTGGAGCGGCACCGGGCCTGGCTGGCGGGGCTGTCCTGCCCGGTGGTCGAGATCGCTGGGACACCGAGCCTGGACGAGAGCGTGGCGCGGGTGCTGGCGGCGGCGGAATAGGAGCAGCTTTTTCCTCCCCCGCTGCGCAGGGGAGGAAAGGGGGCGGCGAAGTCCTAGTGCGCGTCGTCCCAGTTGGCGGCGGCGCGGGCCTCGACGACGAGCGGCACGGAGAGGGCGAGCGCCGGTTCGGCGGCGCGTTCCATGATCTTGCGGACCACGGCGATGGTGGCTTCGGCTTCGGCCTCAGGGGCCTCGAAGACCAGTTCGTCGTGCACCTGCAGCAGCATCCGCGCCTGCAGGTCCGCGGCCTTCAGGGCGGCGGGCATGCGGATCATCGCCCGACGCATGACGTCGGCGGCCGCGCCCTGGATCGGGGCGTTGATCGCCGCGCGGTCGCCGAAGGCGCGCTCGGCCTGCGACTTGGAGTTCACCGCCGGGATGTGGACCTTGCGGCCGAAGATGGTGGTCACGAAGCCCTGGGTCCGCGCCGCCTGCTTGGTGCGGTCCATATAGGCGCGGATGCCGGGGAAGCGTTCGAAGTAGGTCTTGATGTAGGCGCCGGCCTCGTCCTGCGGGATCGACAACTGGTTGGCCAGGCCGAAGGCCGAGATGCCGTAGACAATGCCGAAGTTGATCGCCTTGGCGCGGCGGCGGGTCTCGGACGGCATGCCCTCGATCGGCACCCCGAACATCTCCGAGGCGGTGGCCGCGTGAATGTCGTGGCCCTCCATGAAGGCCTTCTTCAGCTGCGGGATGTCGCCGACATGGGCGAGGATACGCAGCTCGATCTGGCTGTAGTCGGCGCTGATCAGCACGTGGCCCGGCTCGGCGATGAACGCCTTGCGGATCTTGCGGCCTTCTTCGGTGCGGATCGGGATGTTCTGCAGGTTCGGGTCGTTGGACGACAGCCGCCCGGTGGTGGTCGAGGCCAGCGCATAGGAGGTGTGCACCCGGCCGGTGCGCGGCGCGATCGCGGCGATCAGATTGTCGGTATAGGTGCCTTTGAGCTTGGACAGCTGGCGCCAGTCGAGCAGCACGCGCGGCAGTTCGTGGCCCTGGGCGGCCAGCTCCTCCAGCACCGAGGCGTCGGTGCCCTGTGCGCCGGTGGCGGTGACCCGCTTGGAGGCCAGGCCCATCTCGCCGTACAGCACCTCGCCGATCTGCTTGGGGCTGCCGAGGTTGAACGGGCGGCCGGCCAGGCGGTGGGCCTCGGCCTCGAACTCGCCCATCCGCACCGAGAAGTCGTTGGAGAGTTTGCGCAGGGTCTCGGTGTCGACCTTGATCCCCTCGTTCTCCATCGCCGCCAGCACCGGCGGCATGCCGCGCTCCAGGGTCTCGTAGACGGTCAGCAGGCCTTCGTGCGCGAGGCGCGGGCGCAGGTGCTGATAGAGGCGCAGGGTGACGTCGGCGTCCTCGGCCGCGTAGCTGGTCGCCGGCTCCAGCGGCACGTGCTTGAAGCTCTTCTGCGACTTGCCGGTCCCGGTGACCGACGAGAACTTGATCGGCTCGTGCTCCAGCCAGCGCTTGGAGAGCTCGTCCATGCCGTGGCTTTTGTGCAGGCCGCCCTCGAGGGCGTAGCTGATCAGCATGGTGTCTTCGATCGGCGCGACCTTGATCCCGTGCCGGTCGAGGACGGCGATGTCGTACTTGGCGTTCTGGGCGACCTTGAGCACCGCGGCGTCTTCGAGCAGCGGCTTGAGGCGGGCGATCACCGCGTCCAGCTCCAGCTGCTGGATCGCCTCGGGGGCCTCGAACTCCAGACCGCCGGTGCTCTCGTTCTCGTGGCCGACCGGGATGTAGCAGGCTTCGCCCGGGGCCACCGCCAGGGAGACGCCGCAGAGGGCGGCGTTGGCCGAGGACAGGGCGTCGGTCTCGGTGTCGAAGGCGACGACCCCGGCGGCCCTGGCCCGCGCGATCCAGGCGTCGAGGGTCGGCATGTCGCGGACGCAGACGTACTCGCTGACGTTGATCGCCGCGGCCGCCGGCGCGGCCGGCGGCCGGGCGGCGGG
>NZ_JAPMTQ010000047.1:0-17606 GCF_026411515.1 Phenylobacterium sp. 58.2.17
CCCCCCCCCCACAAAAGACAACCAAACCCCCCAAACCCACATCATGAGGCTAGTCTGGTGGGCTCGGAGATTTTTATAAGAGACAGGGCGAGCGCGGGGCCCGCGACCGCGCCCGTCCGATCGCGCCGCACGGCGAGGTCGCGGCCATGGAGCCGCTCGTCGCTACGCCGGCCGCGGACGAGACCGAGAGCGAAGCCCCCAAGCGCCGCAGCCGCGCCCGCGCCGAGGCGCCGGCCAAGGCCGAACCGAAGGCTGCCCCCAAGCCCGCTCCGCCCCCGCCGGTCGCGGCCGAACCGGCCCGCCGCGACCGTTCCCGCCGCGAACCGCGCGAGGACTCCGTCGTCGGCTTCGGGAACGATATCCCCGCCTTCCTGCTGCGCGCCCCGCCTCGCGCGACGACGACGGAATAGCTGAAAAACCTGCATTTTAACGGGTCGTTCGGCTCTCTCCGGTAGGCTTAACCTCGGGACATGGAAGCTGCCGCGAAAAACTCGCGGCGTCTTCGAGGATTTCGGGGAAGACAGTATGTCGGGCGACATCGAAACCAAGCTGCGGGGCCCGGGCGCATACGCCTTGGCCAGGCAGACCATGGACGCCATGGAGGCGCACAAGGTCTGGCCGACCGCGGTGAACTTCGAGCTCTGGACGCACTTCATCGCCGCGCCCGACAGCGCCCTGGGCCGGGAAATCGCCCGGATGCTCTCCACCGGCGAGGCGTTCACCGACACCGTCGCCGACGAACTGGCGGCCACCTACCTCCCGAAGGCCCGCCTCAACGACCAGATCCGCGACGCCGGCGACGCCCTCACCAAGGAACTCGACGCCGTCAGCCGCGCCATCGAGACCGCCCAGAAGTCCAGCGAGGCCTATGGCGAGACCCTGGCCGGCGCCTCCCGCTCCCTGACCGCCGCTGGCAACGCCGCCGACCTCCAGGCGACTGTCGAGACGCTGGTGGCCGCCACCAAGCTCGTGCAGCGCGAGAACAAGTCCCTCGAGCGCCGCCTCAGCGAATCCACCGACCAGGTCTCCAAGTTGCGCGAGCATCTTGAGCAGGTGCGGCGCGAGGCGACCACCGACGGCCTGACCAATCTCGCCAATCGCAAGGCCTTCGATGAGGAACTCGAGCGCGCCTGCGCCGACGCTGGGGACCAGGCCCAGAGCCTGACCCTGGCGGTCATCGACATCGACCACTTCAAGTCGTTCAACGACACGTGGGGTCACCAGACCGGCGACCAGGTCATCCGCTACGTCGCCAGCGTTATCGGCCGCGTCGGCGCCCCGCCCCGCTTCGCCGCCCGCTACGGCGGCGAAGAGTTCGCGCTGATTTTCCCGCGCGAGCGGGCCGATCTGGCCACTGTCGTCCTCGAGGAGATCCGCGAAGAGGTCTCCTCGCGGATGCTGAAGCGGCGCTCGACCAACGACGACCTCGGCGCGATCACCATCTCCATCGGCCTGGCCGAACTGCGCCCCGGCGAGAGCGCCCACGGGCTCATGGAGCGCGCCGACAGCGCCCTCTATGTCTCCAAGCGTTCCGGCCGCAACCGCGTGACCAGCGCCGAGGTCGTGGCCGCCGCGGCCTGAACCGCGGCGGGTGTTTTTCCCCTAGGCTGACGCGGCGACATTCCTTTTTAAGTTCCACAAGGACCTTGAGGGAGGACGCCATGGCCTATTCGAAGATCAAGACTTCGGTCGCGGACGGGATCGGCGTCATCACGCTTGCGGATCCCAGCACGCTGAACGCCGCCGGCCTCGACCTCATGGACGAACTGCAGCAGGCGTTCGGCGCCATGAAGGCGGACGCCACCGTCCGCTGCGTGGTGCTGACCGGCGAGGGCCGCGGCTTCTGCTCGGGCGCCAACCTCTCGGGACGTGGGCCTGCGGCCGAAACGCCCGATCCGGAGGGTCCCGACGCTGGCGCGTCGCTGGAGGCCGTCTACAACCCCTTCGTCACCTCGCTGCGCGAATATCCGGTTCCGATCGTGACCGCGGTCAACGGCGTGGCCGCCGGCGTCGGCTGTTCGCTGGCGCTGATGGGCGACATCATCGTCGCCGCCGAAAGCGCCGACTTCCTGCAGGCCTTCCGTCGCATCGGCCTGGTGCCGGACGGCGGCTCGACCTACCTGCTGCCGCGGCTGATCGGCAAGGCGCGGGCCATGGAGATGGCGCTGCTCGGCGACAAGGTCCCGGCCAAGACCGCGCTCGATTGGGGTTTGGTCAACCGCTGCGTCGCCGACGACCAGCTGATGGCGACGGCCATGGAGCTCGCCAAGGCGCTGGCCACCGGCCCCAAGGCGCTGGGCGCGATCCGCAAGCTGGTCTGGGAAAGCCTCGACGAGGAATGGGCCGCCCAGCTCCATGCCGAGCGTTTGGCCCAAAAGACGGCTGGCCGCACCGAGGACAGCCGCGAGGGCATCCTCGCCTTCCTCCAGAAGCGCCCGGCCGAATTTAAGGGGCGCTAAGCCGCGGCATCGCGGCGCCAGAAAGTCTCCGTCGCCGCGACCGCGACCAGCACCGAGGACGTCGCAACGCTCAGCAAGGCCGGCGTCAGAGCGCCCGCCGCCGGAACCAGGGCCGCCAGCGCCGCCAGGGCGACTACGTGGGCGCGCGGGATGCGCTGCGTGGTCACGCGCCGGAACAGCAGGTCGCCGGCGAGGTAAAGCGCCGGGCCGGCGAGCAGCACCGCGCCCGTCTTCAGGTCGACGTGACCGTTCGGATGCACCAGCGTCAGCTCGTCTCCGACCGCGCTGACGACGATTCCCGCCACCAGCGGCAGGTGAATATAGGTGTAGGCCAGACGGGCGATCTTCCCGGGATCGTCGGAGCTGGCGAAGGTTCTGCTCGCCCGTTCGGCCGCCGCGTCGAAATAGATCCACCACATCGCCACGCTGGCGGTGAAAGCGCTCCCGAACGCGATCAGCACGCCCGGATCCCTCGGCAGCTCGGCGAAGGTCGCCCCGGTCATCAGCAGGGTCTCGCCCAGGGCGATGATCACGAACAGGGCGCAACGCTCGGCCATATGCCCGCCCTCGACGTCCCAGTCGGCGGTCGTGGAGCGGCCGAGCCCCGGCGTCCAGAAGCCCAGCGAGGGCGAAGCGAACTCGATGGCTACCGCCAGGCCCCAGAGCGCCATCCGCTGCGGCCCCTCCGACAGGCCGCCGGCGATCCAGCAGGCGCCGGAAACCGCCAGCCAGGCGGTGATGCGCAGAAAATTCCGATAGTTCCTGGCGTTGTGCCGCCTTAGCGCCCAGGCCACGAACAGCGAGCGTCCCACCTGCATCAGTACGAAGGCGATCGCGAACGCCAGGCCCTTGTCCTCGAAGGCCTCGGGCAGCGACATCGACATCACCAGGCCGGCCAGCATCAGCGCCAGCAGCAGCAGACGCACAGCCGGGCGCTCCGGGTCGAGCCAGTTGGTGATCCAGCAGGTGTAGATCCACACCCACCAGACCGCCAGGAACAGCAGGGCGGCCTGAAGCGCCCCCAGCGGCGTCAGGTGGTGCAGCAGCCCATGCGACAGCTGCGTGATCGCGAAGACGAACACCAGGTCGAAGAACAGCTCGATATAGGTGACGCGGTGGTGGCCGTGCCCGTCCCGCACCCGCTGAAGGTCGCGCCTCGCGCCGATCATCGCCCACCTCGTTGCCAGCCCCGCCATCTAGGCAGGAGACATGCCGCAGCGCCATCGCTTGTCAGGCAAATCTTACGGTGTAAATGTAACTTCTATGCTCACCGTCCACCACCTGAACAACTCCCGCTCGCAACGCGTGCTCTGGCTGCTGGAGGAGTTGGGCGTTCCCTACGAGATCAAGCTCTACCAGCGGGACGCCGCGACCATGTTGGCGCCGCCCGAACTGCGCGCCGTCCATCCGCTGGGGAAGTCGCCGGTGGTCACCGAGGGCGACGTGACCGTGGCCGAGACCGGCGCCATCGTCGAATGGGTCATCGAGCGCTACGGCCAGGGCAGGCTGGCGCCGCCGCCAGGGTCGGCCGAACGCCTGCGCTGGACCTACTGGCTGCACTACTCTGAGGGCTCGGCCATGCCGCCGCTCTTGCTCAAGCTGGTGTTCGGCCGCTTGCCGAACAGCTCCCCCGCCCTGCTACGCCCCATCGCCAACGCCATCGCCGGCAGGGCCCAGTCGAGCTTCATCGACCCTAACTTGAAGGCGCACTTCGACTATTGGGAAGCCGAGCTCGGGAAATCGGAATGGTTCGCCGGCTCGGAGTTCACCGCTGCGGACGTGATGATGAGCTTTCCGGTCGAAGCCGCCGCTGATCGCGCCGGAGCCCTGAACGGTCGCCCCGGCCTCGCCGCCTTCCTGCAGAAGATCCATGCGCGCCCGGCCTATCGGCGCGCCCTGGAGCGCGGCGGGCCATACGCCTACGCCGACTAGGCGTCGGCGGCCTTGGCCGGTTCGATGGTGACGCTTTCGCCGCAGCCGCACGCGTCGGTCTCGTTCGGATTGCGGAACTGGAACTTGGACGACAGCTTGGTGGTCACATAGTCGATCTCGGTGCCCACCAGGAACAGCACCGCCTTGGGCTCGATCAGGATCGTGACGCCCTTGTCCTCGACCACCTCGTCCAACGGCCCGGCTTCCTCGGCGTATTCCAGGATGTATTCCTGGCCCGCACAGCCGCTGTTCTTCACCCCGACCCTTAGCCCGGCATAGGGCTTCTCGGCCTTGGCCATGATGGCGCGCACGCGCTCGGCGGCGGCCTCGGTCAGGGTGACCACCTTGGGCCGTGGACGGCGCGCTCGCGGCGCGGGTGTCAGGTTCAGATCGCTCATGCTCCCCTCCATATGGGGTCAGAACATGTTGAGTTGAAGCTTGGCCTCGTCGGACATCCGCGAACTGTCCCACGGCGGATCGAACACCAGCTCGACCGTGACGTTGCGGATGCCGGGGATCTCGCGCACCGCGTCCTGCACCCAGCCGGGCATGTCGCCGGCCACCGGGCATCCCGGCGCGGTCAGCGTCATGTCGATCGCCACGTCCTTATCGTCGGACACGTCGACCTTGTAGATCAGGCCCAACTCGTAGATGTCGACCGGGATCTCAGGGTCGAACACCGTCTTCAGCTTTTCGATCAGCTGATCGGTCAGGGCGTCCAGCTCCGCCTGCGAAAGCGGCGTGGTCGCGGTCGGCTCGATGGAGGCGGCGTCGTCCATGTTCAAACTCAAGCGAAGAAGGCCTGGGTGCGGGTCAGCGCGTCGACGAATGCGTCGGCCTCCCCTTCCGTATTATATAGGGCGAAGGAAGCTCTGGCGCTCGCGGTCAGGCCGAAACGCCGCATCAGCGGCTCGGCGCAGTGGGTGCCGGCGCGCACCGCCACCCCGTAGCGATCGAGTATCTGGGCCACGTCATGGGCGTGGGCGCCGTCGACGGTGAAGGCCATGATCGCCCCCTTGCCCGGCGCCTCGCCGATCACCCGCAGCCAGTTGTAGCCCTTCAGGCCGTCGATCACCCGCGCATAGAGCCGCGCCTCGTGCTCGGCGGCGGCCTTGCGGTCGATGGTGTTCAGCCACTCGATGGCCGCGCCCAGACCGATCGCCTCGATGATCGGCGGGGTGCCGGCCTCGAACCGGTGCGGCGGGTCGGCATAGGTGATCGCCTCCAGCCGCACTTCGCCGATCATCTCGCCGCCGCCCTGGTAGGGCGGCAGCGCGGCCAGCGCCTCGGACGTGCCGTACAGCACGCCGATCCCGGTCGGGCCGTAGAGCTTGTGGCTGGAGAACACGTAGTAGTCGACGTCCAGGGCCTTCACGTCGATGTCCAGGTGGACCACGCCCTGGCAGCCGTCGACCAGCACCTTGGCGCCGGCGCCGTGGGCCATGCGGGCGATCTCGGCCACCGGATTGACCGTGCCCAGCACGTTGGACATCTGGGTCAGCGCCACGACCTTGGTCCGCGCCGTCAAAAGGTCAGGGATCGCCGCCAGATCCAGCGTCCCGTCGTCCAGCACCGGCACGAACTTCAGCACTACGCCCTTGCGCTCGCGCAGGAAGTGCCAGGGGACGATATTGGCGTGGTGCTCCATCACCGTCAGCAGGATCTCGTCGCCCGGGGCGAGGCTTGCGCCCAGCCCGGCTGCGACCAGGTTGATCGCCTCGGTGCCGCCTTTGGTGAAGACGATCTCGTGCTCGCCGGCGTTTATGAACTTCGCCACCGACTTGCGCGCCGCCTCGTAGGCGTCGGTCGTCTCGTTGGCCAGGGTGTGCAGCCCGCGATGGACGTTGGCGTACGAGCCCTCCATCACCGCGGTCATCGCATCGATCACCGCCCGCGGCTTCTGGGCCGAGGCGGCGCTGTCCAGATAGACCAGCGGCTTGCCGTTGACCTGGCGGCTCAGGATCGGGAACTGCGCGCGCACCGCCTCGACGTCGAAGGCCATGCTCAGACCTCCAACCGCTGGGCGGCCCAGGCCTGCGCGGCCTCGCGCACGGCCTCGTGCTCGATGCGCTCGATCACCTCGCCGACGAACGCGGCGGTCAGCAGCGCGCGGGCCAGATCCTCGGGCATGCCCCGCTGTTCGGCGTAGAACAGCGCATCCTCGTCCAGCGCCCCGACCGTGTTGCCGTGCGCGCACTGCACGTCGTCGGCGAAGATCAGCAGCTCCGGCTTGGCGTCGATCTCGGCCTTGTCGGACAAGATCAGCGCATGATGGCCCATGCGCGCGTCGGTACGGTCCGCGCCCTCTGACACGACAATCCGACCCTGGAAGACGCCGCGCGACTGGTCCCGCACCACGCCCTTGGTCAGCTGGCTGGTGACGCCGTCGACGCCCAGGTGCTCGACCACGGTGGTCAGGTCGGCGTTGTGCTGGCCTTCGAGCAGATAGGCGCCGTCCAGGCGGACCTGCGCATGAGCGCCCGGATGGGCCACCCGCGTCTCGATCCGCTGGCGGCGCGCGCCGGTGGTCAGGACCGTCTGGGCATAGCTCGCCTCGGCCGCCAGTTCGACGGTCGCATCGACCACCGAGACGCCCTCGGCGTGGTCGGCCGCGAACACCACGCGCTCGACGCGTGCGCCCTTGGCCAGCCGCAGGTTGATGTTGGCGTTGGCGAGATACCCGCCGTTCGCGCCCTCATAGCTCTCGACCAGGGTCAGCACCGCGCCCTCGCCCACCGA
The DNA here is from genome assembly GCF_026411515.1 of Phenylobacterium sp. 58.2.17. Taxonomy (NCBI): domain Bacteria; kingdom Pseudomonadati; phylum Pseudomonadota; class Alphaproteobacteria; order Caulobacterales; family Caulobacteraceae; genus Phenylobacterium; species Phenylobacterium sp. 58.2.17. Next base: position 7,131 of record NZ_JAPMTQ010000047.1, read on the forward strand.
CACCCACAGCTCTGCGGTATGAGCCCCGGCCTCGGCGCTCGACAGGAAGCGGTAGGCGGCCAGCCGCGTCTCGCCAGCCGGCACATCCAGGTCGCTCGGCCCGCGGCCGTTGACCACTTCGACGAGGCTATCGACGCTCTGCGCCAGCGGGTGATCCCAGGCCCATGCCCGCCCCTCCGGCGAGGCGGCCGGCATCTGGCGGATCAGCCCGCGCAGGTCGGTCCAGCGCCAGTCCTCGTCGCGTCGCCCCGGCAGCAGGCCGGCGTCGCCCGCGCTGATGGCCTTGGTGACGCTCACGCGGCCCTCGCGTACTTGTCGTAGCCTTCGCGCTCCAGCTCGAGCGCCAGCTCCGGCCCGCCGGATTCCACGATCCGCCCGGCCGACAGCACATGCACACGGTCGGGTTTGATGTAGTCGAGCAGCCGCTGATAGTGGGTGATCACCAGCATGCCGCGCTCGGGCGAACGCATCGCGTTCACCCCGTCGGACACGATCTTCAGCGCGTCGATATCCAGGCCGGAATCGGTCTCGTCGAGGATCAGGAAGCGCGGCGAAAGCATCGCCATTTGAAAGATTTCCATGCGCTTCTTCTCACCGCCCGAGAAGCCGACGTTCAATGCGCGCTTGAGCATGTCGAAGTCGATCTTCAGCGACGCGGCGGTCGCCTTGGCCAGCTTCAGGAACTCCGGCGCGCTCACCTCCGGCTCGCCGCGCGCCTTGCGCTGGGCGTTCATCGCGGTGCGGATGAAGGTCAGGGCCGGCACGCCCGGGATCTCCAGCGGATACTGGAACGACAGGAACATCCCCTTGGCCGCGCGCTCGGCCGGGTCGAGGCTCAGCAGGTCCTCGCCGTTCAGCGTCGCGGTTCCGCCGGTGACCTCATAGCCGTCACGGCCGGTCAGCACATAGGACAGGGTCGACTTGCCGGCGCCGTTCGGCCCCATGATCGCGTGCACCTCGCCGGCCGGAACCTCCAGCGACAGGCCCTTCAGGATCTCGTTGCCGTCGACTTCGGCGCGCAGGTTGGAAATCGAAAGCATCAGTCGGTCTCGTCGGCCAGGAACTGGGCCATCACATCAAGGGCCTCGCCGGGGGTGTTCACAAACTGCTGTTTGCGCGGCGCGGCGGTGGAGGTCGTTGCGGTGCGCTTGTCGGCCGAGCGCACATTGATGCTCCCGGACTCGAAATAGGCGTCGATCAGGAAGTCGTCGTGATTGAGCGCGACCGTGTAGCGGCGCAGGCCCAGCGTCAGGCCCTTCTCGCGCAGGAAGTTCTCGTCCGCGGCCAGCGCATCATAGAGCTGCTGGGCCCGGGCTAGGTCCTCTTCCTGCTGCCTGCGCTCGGCCTCCTCGCGGGCATGGCGGGCCGCGTCGCGGCGGGCGTGCTCGGCTTCGAAGGCGCGGCGGAGGGACATGGAGCGGGTCTCTGAGTTGGCGAGGGTCATCCGACGGAGCCCTCCAGGGAGATGGCGACGAGCTTCTGGGCTTCCACGGCGAACTCCATGGGCAGCTCCTGCAGCACGTCCTTGACGAAGCCGTTGACCAGCAGCTGGACGGCCTCTTCCTGCGAAAGCCCCCGCTGCATGGCGTAGAACAGCTGGTCTTCCGACAGCTTGGTCGTCGTCGCCTCGTGCTCGAACACGCTGCTGCCGTTGCGCGCCTCGACATAAGGCACCGTGTGGGCCGCGCAGGTCTTGCCGATCAGCAGGCTGTCGCACTGGGTGAAGTTGCGCGCGCCCTTGGCCTTGGGGTGCGCCGAGACCAGGCCGCGGTAGGTGTTCGACGACTTCCCGGCGCTGATGCCCTTGGAGATGATCCGCGAGCGCGAATTGGCCCCCAGGTGGATCATCTTGGTGCCGGTGTCGGCCTGCTGGCGCCCGTTGGTGATGGCGATCGAATAGAACTCGCCGACGCTGCCCTCGCCGCGCAGCACGCAGGACGGATACTTCCAGGTGATCGCTGAACCGGTCTCGACCTGGGTCCAGGACACCTTCGAGCGGTCGCCGCGGCAATCGGCGCGCTTGGTGACGAAGTTGTAGATGCCGCCCTTGCCGGTCTCCGGATCGCCCGGATACCAGTTCTGCACGGTCGAGTACTTGATCTCGGCGTCATCCAGCACGACCAGCTCGACCACCGCGGCGTGCAACTGGTTCTCGTCGCGCATCGGCGCGGTGCAGCCTTCCAGGTACGAGACGTAGGCGCCCTTGTCGGCGATGATCAGCGTCCGCTCGAACTGGCCGGAATTCTCCGCATTGATGCGGAAATAGGTCGACAGCTCCATCGGGCAGCGCACGCCCGGCGGCACGTAGACGAAGCTGCCGTCCGAAAACACCGCCGAGTTCAGGCAGGCGTAGTAGTTGTCCGAGACCGGCACCACCGAGCTCAGGTACTTCTTGACCAGCTCAGGATGCTCGCGGATCGCCTCGCTCATCGAGCAGAAGATCACCCCGGCCTCGGCCAGTTCCTTCTTGAAGGTCGTCACCACCGAGACGCTGTCGAACACCGCATCGACAGCATAGCGCGGCGCGCCCTGCACCCCGGCCAGCACCTCCTGCTCGCGAAGCGGAATGCCCAGCTTGGCGTAGGTGGCCAGGATGTCGGGATCGACCTCGTCCAGGCTCTTGGGGCCGTCCTTGCCCTTGGGCGCGGCGTAGTAATAGGCGTCCTGGTAGTCAATCGGCGGGAAGTCGACCTTCGCCCAGGTCGGCTCATCCATCGCCAGCCAGCGCTCATAGGCGTCCAGCCGGTACTGCAGCATCCACTCCGGCTCGTCCTTCTTGGCCGAGATGAAGCGGACGATGTCGGGCGACAGCCCCTTGGGCGCGAACTCCTGTTCGACGTCGGTGACGAAGCCGTGCTTGTACTTCTCCAGGCTCTCGACGTGTTCGACGGTCTGCTTGACGGCGGCCATACTCTTACCTCCTCACGCCGCCGGCGCGCGGCGACGCGCGGCGTGACGGGACTGAACTTGCTCCCAGGCGGTGGCGAACGCCGCCCAGTCTTCTTGCGTGGTGGCCCAGCCGCCGGAAATGCGGATCGCGCATCCGGCCAACTCGGTCAGGCCCATGGCGGTCAGCACATGGCTGGCCTTCACCTTGCCCGACGAGCAGGCCGAACCGGCGCTGACCATGATCCCGGCCAGGTCCAGGGCCATCACCTGCAGCTCCGCGCCCCAGTCGGGGGTCGCCACGCACAGCGTGCCCGGCAGCCGCGGCGCGGCCTCGCCGATCACCACCGCACCGGCCGCCTTCAGGCGCTCGGCTGCGGCGTCGCGCCAGGCGGCGTCGATCTCGCGGTCGCGCATGGCGGCCAGCGCCGCCGCGCCGAAGCCGGCGATCCCGGCGACGTTCTCTGTACCTGCACGGCGCCCACGCTCCTGTCCGCCGCCATGCTGGCGACGTACCAGCGTCGCGCGCGGCCCGAAGGTCAGCGCGCCGACGCCTTGCGGCCCGCCCAGCTTGTGAGCCGACGCCACCAGGGTGTCGGCGCCCAGGGCGCGGCTGTCGGTAATGATCTTGCCGGCCGTCTGGATCGCGTCGACATGCAGCCAGCCTTCGGCGCTGCGGACGATTTCGGAGGCCTCGCGCACCGGCTGGATGACGCCGGTCTCGTTGTTGGCGTGCATCAGGGCGACGAACGGCCGCCCGTCGGCGGCGTCCCAGCGCACCAACCGCTCGGCCAGCCAGGCGAGGTCTGCGATCCCGTCGGCGTTCACCGGCAGATATTCCACTGCTGCGCCGCTGGCCTTAGCGCTCTCCAGCACGCTGTCATGTTCGATGGCGCTGACGATCAGCCGCTTCGATCCGGTCGCAACGGCGCTTTCGATGGCCAGGGCGTTGGCCTCGGTGCCGCCGGAGGTGAACACCACGGTCGACGCCGGGCCGCCGATCAGGGCGGCGACGGCGTTGCGGGCATCCTCGACGATCGCCCGAGCGGCGCGGCCACTTGCGTGCACGGACGATGGATTGCCGCCGACCGCGAACGCGCGCGCCACGGCCTCGGCGGCCTGCGGCCGCACCGGGGCGGTGGCGTTGTAATCGAGATAAACCCCGCTCATGCGGCCGCCTCGTGCGGTGCGAAGCGGCCGTTCACCAGGTCGGCCAGGGTCACCGAGGCCAGATAGCTGTGCAGGTGACGGCCCATGTCCTCCCAGAGGTCATGGGTGATGCAGCGTTCGCCCTTCAGCATGCAGCCCTTGCCCTGCACACCGCAGCGGGTGGCCCGCAGCGGCTCGTCGACGGCCAGGACGATGTCGGCGATGTTGGTCTCTTCGGCGCTCTTGGCCAGCCGGTAGCCGCCGCCGGGTCCGCGCAGGCTCTTGACCAGCCCGCGCCGGCGTAGGCGCGCGAACAGCTGCTCCAGGTAGGAGAGCGAAATCTGTTGCCGCGCAGCGATTTCGGCCAGGGTCACGGCGCGATCGCCTTCCGCCAACGCGGCCTGACGGCGCGCGAGGTCGGCCATAGCCATCACCGCATAACGTCCCTTGGTCGAAAGGCGCATACCGCTCCTTGCAGCTCTCAGCAGCCCGATTGCTTTTTTTCGAGCATTTGTCGGGTCCCATATGTTACAGGCCCCCGCTTGCACGGGGCTTGTCGCCGGAACCGGCCGACGGTCGCGACTTAGGAAGACCGAGCGCGTTAGTCAAGTATTCGGACGCCGCGCCTGACGAGAGGAATGGCATGCCAGAAGTGGTTCTGACCGGCGCGGCCGGGCGGATCGAGGGTCGATACACCCAGGGCAAGAGCCCGACGGCGCCGATCGCGCTGATCCTGCACCCGCACCCCAAGGCCGGCGGGCAGATGAACCACCCCGTGGCGGTGCAGCTCTTCCACCTGTTCATGAAGCGCGGCTTCTCGACCCTGCGGTTCAACTTCCGCGGCGTCGGCCGCAGCCAGGGCGAATTCGATTCGGGTATCGGCGAACTGGCCGACGCGGCCACCGCGCTCGACTGGCTGCAGTCGACCAACCCGGCCGCCTCGCAGTGCTGGGTCGCCGGCTACTCGTTCGGCGCCTGGATCGGCATGCAGCTGCTGATGCGCCGCCCGGAGACCGACGGCTTCATCAGCGTCTCGCCGCCGACCAACATGTACGACTTCAGCTTCCTGGCGCCCTGCCCGGCCTCGGGCCTGATCCTGCACGGCGGCGCCGACACGGTCGTCCCGCCGGTGGAAGTCGAGCGCGTGGTGTCCAAGCTGCGCACCCAGAAGGGCATCGTCATCGACCACGAGGTCGTCGACGGCGCCAGCCACTTCTGGGCCGAGCACCTGCCGGAAGTCGAAAAGCGCGTCGGCGCCTATCTCGACAAGCGCATCGAAGCCGATCCGATCTGAATCAATTGCTCCCCCTCTGGGGGAGCTGTCGACCTATAGGTCGACTGAGGGGGCCTGCGGCCTCGACGCAGCGCGGATCGTCGCGACCGCCGCGTCGAGGTCTTCGAGGATCAGCGACGCCCTCAATCGAAGCGTCCGTACGCCTCGCTGGGAAAGCCAATGATCCCGAAGTTCGTCACGCAGCGGCCGATCGCCCGTTCCGTGCCCTTGTCCATCGACTTCGACGCACAGCTTCAGCTCATCGCAATAGAAGTCGAGCACATATGGCCCGATCGGATGCTGCTTGCGGAAGTGTAGGCCGTTGACCTGACGGGCCTTGATAGCACGCCAAAGAAGGCCTTCAGGCAGCGAGAGTTCGCGACGGAGTCGCTGGGCAAGCTTCCGAGTTGTCTTCGGCGCCTCCAAGCCCCCTCCGTCACGTCTCGCTTCGCTCGCCGCGCCACCTCCCCCAGCGGGGGAGGAATTGCGCGCAGCAGCCTACTTCGCCGCCAGGTAATCCAGCGCCAGCAGCGCCTGCGCCCGCACGCCGGTCTCCATGGCCTTCTCGTCGACGTCGAAGAACGGCGAGTGGTTGCCGCCCTTCGGGTTGCCGACGCCCAGGTGATAGAAGAACCCTGGGATCTCCTTCTGGAAGTACGAGAAGTCCTCGGCCCCCATGATGTAGTCGATGTCGTCGGCGACCTTGCCTTGGGCCGCGCGCGTCAGCGTCGGCTTCATCTGCGCCGAGAGCGCACGGTTGTTGTCGGTCACAGGGTTCGGCTGGCCCCAGTCGATCTTGCCGCTCGCGCCATAGCGTTCGGTGATCGAGGCCACCGCCTTGTCGGCGCGGGCCATCACGTCGGTGCGCATGCCCGGATCGAAGGTCCGCAGCGTCCCGGTCATGGTCATGTCTTCGGGGATGATGTTGTAGCGCAGCCCGCCCTGCAGGGTGGCGATGGTCAGCACCGTCGGGGTCTTCGAAACGTTGATCTGGCGCGAGGTGATCTGGTTGAAGGCGGTGACGATGTCGGCGGTCATCGACGACATGTCGATGCCCTGCCACGGCATCGAGCCGTGCGCCTGCTTGCCCTTCAGGTGGATTTCAAAGCGGTCGGAAGCGGCCATCATCGGACCCGGACGCCAGACCAGCATGCCGACCGGTCCGGGGAAGGCGTGCAGGCCGAAGATCGCGTCGACCTTCGGGTTGGTCAGCACCCCTTCCTTGACCATCAGCGGCGCGCCGCCTTCCTCGCCCGGCGGCGGGCCTTCCTCGGCCGGCTGGAAGACAAAGACCACCGTGCCCTCGATCTGGTCCTTCATCCCGGCCAGGATCTCGGCCGTACCCATCAGGATCGCCACGTGGCTGTCGTGGCCGCAGGCGTGCATCACCGGCACCGTCTGGCCCAGATACTTGCCTGTCGCCTTCGAGGCGAACGGCAGGCCGGTCTGCTCGGCCACCGGCAGGGCGTCCATGTCGGCGCGCAGGGCGACGACCTTGCCGGGCTTGCCGCCCTTCAGGATGCCGACGACTCCGGTCTTGCCGACGCCTGTGCGCACTTCCAGCCCCAGCTTGCGCAGATGGTCGGCGACGATCTTGGCGGTCCGCACCTCGCTGTTGGACAGCTCCGGATGCTCGTGGAAGTCCCGCCGCCAGGCGATCACCTTCGGCTGCAGCGCCGCGGCCTGGGCAAACACCGCCGCGTCATAGGGCTTGGCCGCCGGCGCGTCCTGAGCCGCCGCGCTTCCCGTCATCGCCAACACCGCGGCGACACCCGCCAGCCAAACCCGTTTCGACATGTAGACTCCTAAACTCTAGCGGTTCGGGCGGGCGATGCGCCCGCCGGTCATCGGCGCCGCAACGCCGGTGGTTTTCGGAAACGAGATCGGCAGTCCGCGCGCCGTGCGGGCCGCCAGATAGGCGAAGGCCTCGGCCTCGATGGAATCGCCGCGCCAGCCGTGGTCCTCGGCGGTCGTGACCGGCACGGCCAACCGTTCGGCGAAGGCCGCCATCAGGGTCGGATTGCGCCGCCCGCCGCCGCAGACGATCAACTCGGTGGGCGTGCCGCCCATCACGTTGAAGCCCAGCTTCAGCGCCTCGGCGGTGAACGCCACCAGGGTCGCGGCCGCATCCTCCAGGCGCAGGGCCTCCAGCGTCTCCAGCGAGAAATCGTAGCGGTCCAGCGACTTGGGCGGCGGCGCCTGGAAGTACGGATGGGCCAGCAGCCCGCTCAGCACCACCTCGTCCGCCTGGCCGACGCTGGCGTACTTGCCGCCTTCGTCGAAGCGGCCAGCCCCGCGCGACTGCATCAGAAGGTCGATCATGCCGTTGCCTGGCCCGGTGTCGAAGGCGGCGATGTCCTCGCCCCCCGACCAGAAGGTGACGTTGGCCACCCCGCCGACGTTCAGCACTGCCAGCGGCGCGACCATCCCTGCGCTCCTCGCCCGCGCCAGGTGATAGATCGGCGCCAGCGGCGCGCCCTCTCCGCCCGCGGCGACGTCGGCCGTGCGGAAGTCGTAGGCCACCGGCACGCCGGCCGCGTCGGCCAGCCACTGGGCGTCGCCCAGCTGTACCGTGCGCCCGACCACGCCGTCCTGCGGCCGCTCGTGCAGCACGGTCTGGCCGTGCATGCCGATCAGGTCGATGTCGGACCAGGTAAGGCCGTTCTGGGCGAGGAACTCCTCGGCCGCCTCGAAGTGCTCGCGGGCCACCGCCTCGGCCGCCGGCGCGAACGATTCCGGCTCCGGCTCGCCGCGCTCCCAGGCCATCGCCGCGTGGGTCGCCTCCAGCACCGCCGCCCGGGTTTCCTCGCTCAGCTTGCGCTCGCCGGCCGGCCCGAAGGCGAAGATCGTTTCGCCGTCGGTCTCCAGGATCGCCATATCGCAGGCGTCCAGGGACGTGCCGGTCATGAAGCCCAGAACTCGCATGCCAGCTTGACTGCCACGGCCCGCGGGCCGTAGCTAGAGCCCATGATCATCCGCGCCCCCCTCGCCGGCCGCTATTACCGCCTGCCCTAAAGCAGGCGCGGAACGATCTCTTGCGCCACCTGTAACGGTCGGCGCCCGCACCCAAGGAAAAGACGGTCTCCGGCCCCACGCCGCCTAGGAGCCTGTCAGATGTCCCTCGAAATTGCAGACAATCGCGTGTTAGAGCGCGCCTCTGAATCCCCGACGCCAGAAGAACGCCCCATGTCCGACCAGCCGTTCAAGTCCGAGTTCCTGCGCACCATGCAGGAGCGCGGCTACATCCATCAGATCACCCACCCGGCCGAGCTCGACGAGGCGGCCGCCAAGGGTCCGATCACGGCCTACATCGGGTTCGACGCCACCGCCGCCTCGCTGCACGTCGGCCACATGATCCAGATCATGATGCTGCGCCGCCTGCAGCAGGCCGGCCACAAGCCGATCGTGCTGATGGGCGGGGGCACCACCAAGGTCGGCGACCCGACGGACAAGGACGGTCAGCGCCCGCTGCTCACCCACGAGCAGATCCAGGGCAACATCGCCACCATCAAGGGGACGTTCCAGCGCTTCCTGACCTTCGGCGACGGGCCGACCGACGCGATCATGGTCGACAACGATGAGTGGCTGTCCAAGTTCGGCTACGTCGAATTCCTGCGGAACTACGGGGTGCACTTCACGGTCAACCGGATGCTGGCCTTCGACAGCGTCAAGGCCCGGCTCGAACGCGAGCAGCCGATGACCTTCCTCGAGTTCAACTACATGCTGATGCAGTCGGTCGATTTCCTGGAGCTCGAACGCGCCCACGGCTGCCTGCTGCAGATGGGCGGCTCGGACCAGTGGGGCAACATCGTCAACGGGGTCGAGCTGATCCGTCGCGTCGACCACAAGCCCTCCTTCGGCCTGACCACGCCGCTGCTCTCGACCGCCTCGGGCCAGAAGATGGGCAAGACGGTCGGCGGCGCGGTCTGGCTCAACGCCGACATGCGCAGTCCGTACGACTACTGGCAGTTCTGGCGCAACACCGAGGACGCCGACGTCGGCCGCTTCATGCGCCTGTTCACCGACCTGCCGATGGACGAGATCGCCCGCTACGAGGCCATGCAGGGCGCCGACATCAACGAGGCCAAGAAGGTGCTCGCCGGGGAAGCCACGCGCATGCTGCACGGCGAGGACGCCGCCGCCGCCGCCGCCGAGGCGGCCCGCGTGGCCTTCGAGGTCGGCTCGGTGTCCGGCGACATGCCGACCCATGAGGTGCCCGCCGCCGACCTGGACGCCGGGATCATGCTGGCCGCCCTGGCCCACGACGCCGGCCTGGCCGGTTCGCGCGGCGAGGCGCGCCGCCTGGCCCAGGGCGGCGGCTTGCGGGTCAACGACCAGGCCGAGGCCGACGCCGGGCGCACGATCACCTCGGCCGACCTCGTCGACGGCGTGGTCAAGCTCGCCGCCGGCAAGAAGAAGATCGTCCTGGTGAAGCCGGTCTAGCCCGCCCTTCTCAATCGTCATGGCCGGGCTTGTCCCGGCCACCCATAAGCGCTGAATTCTGAGTTTAGCCTCGCCGGTTCGTGCGTACGGGTCACCGGGACAGGCCCGGTGATGACGAACGGGTTGGGCTCCGTGGAGAACCGCAATGTCCGCACTGACCGAAGGCGCGGCTGCGCCGAACTTCGAACTGCAAGGCGCGAGCGGGCCGGTGAAGCTGGCCGACTTCGCCGGCAAGCCGCTGGTCGTCTACTTCTATCCCAAGGACGACACCTCCGGCTGCACCAAGGAGGCCCAGGAGTTCACCGCCCTGGCCGCCGAGTTCGCCAAGGCCGGCGTCGCCCTGCTCGGCGTCTCCAAGGACAGCCTCGCCAGTCACGCGAAGTTTACAGCCAAATACGACCTGGCCGTTCCGCTCGCCTCCGATCCGGAGGGCGCGATGATCGAGGCCTACGGCTCCTGGGTTGAAAAGAACATGTATGGCCGCAAGTACATGGGCATCGAGCGCTCGACCTTCCTGATCGGGGCTGACGGCAAGCTGGCGCGGATCTGGCGCAAGGTCCGCGTCCCCGGCCACGCCGCCGAGGTGCTGAAAGCCGCGCAATCCCTTTGATTGTTAAGCTTGTCGGGGGGGGGGGCGGGGGCCCCCCCCCCCCCCCCCCCCCCCCCCCCCGCCCGCCCCCCCCCCCCCCCCCCCCCGGGTGTTTTTTTCTGGCCCGAACGATTTT
>NZ_JAPMTQ010000047.1:17616-27700 GCF_026411515.1 Phenylobacterium sp. 58.2.17
CGCGGCGCGGCTCGGGGGGGTTTTTTTTTTTAAATATATTTTTTTTTTTTTTTTTTTTGTGGGGGCGCCGCCCCCCCCCCCCCCCCCCCCCCCCCCACGCCTGACCACACCCGCGGGCCGGAACCCGCCGCCCCGCCCGCTGTTGTAGATTTGTCGCGCCGGACCGTTGTCCAGCCAAGGTTCGGCAAGTCCGACAGCCGTGAGCTAGCGGGACCATTCAGGCCCTGTTAACCACGACCAACGAGACTTGATCGCCGCTCGGCGCCCCTACGTTGCAGCGTGAAGACGCTTGCACGCGCGCCAATTCTCATTGCATATCGCGCCGTTCCCCCGAGTTCGTAACCGATACGGTGAGAATGACACGCTTCGCGCGCCTTCGCCGATCGATTGTAGAGCTGTTCCCTGAGCGACACCTCTACATCCGCTCTGGCGGTGAAATGCGTTCCTTCGTCCTGACCACCGGCCGCCAGATGGCGATCGCCGGCGGGGTCGCTGCCGGCGCGCTGTGGATGGGCGTCAGCACCGCGGCGATGATGGTCAACGCCATGGCTGTCTCCAGCCACGACCAGCAGCTGGCCCGCATGCAGGCCAAGTCCGAACGCCTGGTCGCCGACCGGGAAGCGCGCCTCAACAGCGCCATGGTGCAGCTGAACCAGGCCGAAGGCGGCATCGGCGCCCTCGCCGCCAGTGTCGAGAACCGCCACGCGGCGCTCGCCATGCTGCTGACCGAGTTCAAGGGCCAGCCGGGCGCCCAGGCCGCCCTCGCCCCAGCCATCGCCAAAGCCACCAGCGCCTCGGCCGAGGTCGGGCCGATGCGCCGCATCGAGCTGGTCCGCGCCGGCCAGGAACGCCTGATCGACGCCGCCGACGATTTCGCCAAGACCCGCGCCGACCGCCTGCGGCTGGCCTTCCGCCTCGCCGGCCTGACGCCGTCGACCTTCGTGCCAAAGGGCGGCTCGCTGGGCGGCCCGCTGATCGAGGCCAAGGATCCTCGCGCCCTGGCCGCCGTACTCGACGTGGACGAGGACTTCGCCGAACGCATTCAGCATGCGGCGACCAACCTTTCCGAAGCCGGCGCCCTGGTCGACGCAGCGGCCAAGCTGCCGTTCGCTCGTCCGACCACCGCCGCGGCGCAGACCAGCAGCTACGGCGTCAGGTTCGATCCATTCACTCGCCGCCCGGCCTTCCATTCGGGCCTCGACTTCGCCGGCCCGACCAACACCCCAATCTACTCGACCGCACCGGGCGTGGTGTCGTTCACGGGCGTGCGCTCCGGCTATGGCAACACCATCGAGATCGACCACGGCCGCGGCTTCAAGACCCGCTACGCGCACCTGCAAGCCATCGGCGTGCGCCCGGGCGAGCGCGTGACGGTCGGCACCCGGATCGGCGGCATGGGCTCCACGGGGCGGTCCACCGGGCCGCACCTGCACTATGAGGTCTGGGTCAATGGTAGGGCCCAGAACCCGTCGCGTTTCGTAAAGGCTGGCGATTATGTTCTCCAAGGCGGTTAAGCCCGAGAAGACCTCCGACGCGTCGCTGTCGGCCACGACCGGCGAGCGCAAGGCGCCCAAGCCCGCCTCACTCATCAGCCAGGATCTCACCCTCGAAGGCGGCATCGTCGGCGAGGGCGAGTTGCACGTCGACGGCGTCATCCGCGGCGATGTCCGCGTCGGCCGCCTGACCCTCGGCGACACCGGCCACATCGAAGGCTCGGTCCAGGCCGAGACCGTCGACATCCGCGGCCGCATCATCGGCACGATCACCGCCAAGCAGGTGCGCCTGTTCGGCACCGCCTATGTCGATGGCGACATCACCCACGAGCAGCTCTCGGTCGAAACCGGAGCCTTCTTCCAGGGCCGCAGCCTGAAGTTCCAGCGCCCCGCGCCGGTCGCCCTCGCCGCGCCCGAGCCGGAAGTCCAGAGCGCCTGACGCCTTAAGCAGCGTTCTCGTAGGCCCCGTTTTTCAAGAGCGGCGCACAATGGCTGACATTCAGCTCGGCGGCGATGTCGACGTCGAGCGCATGCTCCTTCTCGATCAGCTCCACGCCCGACCGGCTGGTGCGCAACGTCGCCTCCAGGTGCGGGCGGGCGCTTAGGAACGCGTGCCGGGCCACGACCGCCTCCGGCTCGCCGTCGAAGCCGATCGCGTCGATCACCGCCCCGGCCCCAAGCAGGTCCTCGATCGCCGGGCGCAGCGATCCGTCGTCCCACTGCTCGCCGGCTGGAATGACGGCGATGTCCCGCCCCTCTGCCAGGGCCACCGCCTTGGCCGCCACGGTGGCGGCGTTGCGCAGGCAGCCGGCCAGCACCGCGGCCCGGCCACAGGCCAGCGAGAGCCGTGATCCGTTCGGCGAAGGCAGCAGCAGCCGCTCCCCCGGATTGAGCTTCATCAGGCTGGCGGGCGACAGGCTCAACTGCCCGCCGGCCTTGCGGCTGGCCGCCAGGCGCGCGCCCAGCCGCTCAGCCTCGGCCCGCGCGGCATCCTCGTCGCCATAGGGAAAGGGGTGGATCCGCGCCTGGCGGTGCACCGCCACGTCGACCGCCGTCGAGAACGACAGCACGTCGACCACCACCACGACCGCTGCGCGGTCGCGCAGCAGCTCAACGCCCTTCAGGCCCCACTCGCAATGAACCTTCTGCATCACGCGCCTCCACGGCGATCGAACGCCGTTCTGGACACGAATGCAAACGCGGCTGTGGCGATCCCCTCCCCGCGCGGGGGAGGGAATTTCGCTTAGTCGCCGGCGCCGTCGCGGGTGTTGCCGACCCGCTGGGCCAGCGACGCGCCCATGAACTCGTCGAGATCGCCGTCGAGCACCCCTTGTGTGTCCGAGGTTTCGACGTTGGTCCGCAGGTCCTTCACCATCTGATACGGCTGCAGGACATAGCTGCGGATCTGGTGTCCCCAGCCGATGTCGGTCTTCTGCTCGTTCAGGGCGGCGGCCTCGGCCTCGCGCTTCTGCAGCTCCAGCTCATAGAGCCGCGCGCGCAGCATCTTCCAGGCTTCCTCGCGGTTCTGGTGCTGCGAGCGTCCCATCTGGCACGCGACCACGACGCCGGTCGGGATGTGCGTCAGGCGCACCGCCGAGTCGGTCTTGTTGATATGCTGGCCGCCAGCGCCGGAGGCGCGGTAGGTGTCGGTGCGCACGTCAGCCGGATTGATCTCGATCTCGATGGTGTCGTCGACCACCGGATAGACCCAGACCGAGGCGAAGCTGGTGTGGCGCTTGGCGGCCGCGTCGTAGGGCGAGATCCGCACCAGACGATGGACGCCGGCCTCGGTCTTCAGCCAGCCATAGGCGTTCGGCCCCTTGATCTGCAGGGTGACCGACTTGATGCCGGCCTGTTCGCCGGCGGTTTCTTCGAGGAAGTCGACGCTCATCCCATGGGCGTTGGCCCAGCGGGTGTACATCCGCATCAGCATCCCGGCCCAGTCGTTGGACTCGGTGCCTCCGGCGCCGGAATTGATTTCCATGAAGGCGTCGTTGCCGTCGGCCTCGCCGGAGAGCAAGGCCTCCAGCTCGGCGCGCGCGGCGCGTTCCTTGATGGCTTTCAGCTGCTCGCGGGCCTCATCAAGGGTGGCTTCGTCGCCCTCCTCGTCGGCCATCTCGGCATAGCCGATCGCATCGGCCAGGTCGCGTTCCAGCGACTGGACGGCCTCGACCGAGGCGGCCAGCTTGGACCGTTCGCGGGTGATCGCCTGGGCGGCCGCGGCGTCGTCCCACAGGGTGGGGTCTTCGACGCGCGCGTTCAGCTCATCGAGCTTTCTTAGGGCCGGTTCCCAGTCAAAGTCGCCTCCTGAGCAGTTCGATCGACTGCTCGATGTCGGCCTTGGAGGCCTCGACATCCGCTCTCATGGGAATCTCCGAAACCAGAAAAATTCTGGAAGTCGGGGCAGATAGCGCGGGCAGGTCCGCATGACAATGGCGGGCCGTCCTCACGCGCCCTGTCATTCCAGCTTGCGCATCAAGATCGGGCCCATGAACACCAGATCCATCAGAATTCGCCAGGGCCGCGGCCGCCCTTCCGGCTCCGGCGCGAATGGGACCTGGACACGCCCTGACGGGCCTTCCGGGATGACACGGAGGCTAGTACAGCCCGCTCATGTCGTCCTTCTTCGGCGGCGGCGCGGCGGCCGGCGCCGGGCTGGTCAGCTGTCCGTCCGGCCAGACCTGGTCGTAGGGCTGCGGCCCGCCCACCGGCATGCCGCCCATCGGCGCGACGATCGGCTTCGGCTCGGTCCCCGGGCGGAACGCCTCGCGGATGCCGCGCACCGTGGCGAACTTGGCGTTCTTGGGCGCCTTGAACTCGTCCTTCGGCAGGTCCTTCGTCGCGGCCTGCATGAATTCGATGAAGATCGGCACCGCCGCCTGGGTGCCGGTCTCGCCATTGCCCAGGCTGCGGTTGTCGTCGAAGCCGACGAACACCCCCGCCACGATCTGCGGCGTGAAGCCGACGAACCAGGCGCTGCGGTACTCGTTGGTGGTGCCGGTCTTGCCGCCCACCGGGCGGTTCAGCACCAAGGCCGAGGTCGCGGTGCCGCGCTGGACCACGCCCTGCAGCATCGAGGTCACCTGATAGGCGGTGATCGGATCCATGACCTGCTCGCCGCCGGGCGCGATCCGCGGGCTCTCGTCGCCGTTGAAGCCGGCCAGGCAGCGCGGGCAGTCGCGCTTGTCGGCCCGGAAGATGGTCTCGCCGTTGCGGTCCTGAACCAGCTCGATCAGATGCGGCTCGATCCGCCGCCCGCCGTTGACGAACGAGGCGTAGGCCGCCGTCAGCTTGAATGGCGTGGTCTCGCCGGCCCCGAGCGCCATGGCCAGCACGTTGTCCATGCGCTTGGCCACGCCCATCTTCACGGCCAGGTCGCTGATCTTGCGCATCCCCACGCCCTGGGCCAGGCGCACGGTCATGGCGTTGCGCGACAGCTCCAGGCCGCGCCTCAGGGTCAGGGCCCCGTAGTAGCGGCGGTTGTAGTTCTCGGGCGTCCAGTCCTGGCCGCCCGCACCGCGCAGGGTGATCGCCGAATCCATCACCACGCTGGACGGCGTGTAGCCGTTCTCCAGCGCCGCGGCGTAGACGATCGGCTTGAACGCCGAGCCCGGCTGACGCATCGCCTGGGTCGCGCGGTTGAAGTTCGAGAGCGAGAACGAGTAGCCGCCGACCATCGCCAGCACGCGGCCCGAGTAGGGCTCCATCGCCACCAGCGCCCCGTTGACCGCCGGGATCTGGCGCAGCCGGAAGCCGCCGCCGCCCTCGACCGGCTCGACGAACACCAGGTCGCCGGACCGCAGCCCCTTGCCCGCCCGCGCCCAGGCCACGTCCTGGCCGACGATCGAGCCGGTGGTCCCCTCGCCGGCCACCCGCACCCGGACGTTGCCGCCCGAGACGTCGGTGACCAGGGCCGCGCGCCATCCACGCCGTTCCGACGGCGGGCTTTTCTGCTTGGCGACCGCTTCCCAGCCCTCGGCGGTGTCGACGTGACCCCAGGCCCCGCGCCAGCCGTGACGGCGGTCGTACTGCTCCAGGCCGTTCATCAGCGCCACCCGCGCGGCCGTCTGCAGCTGCGGATCGAGGGTGGTGCGCATGTAATAGCCGCCCTCGTTGAGGCGCTGACCCATGGTCGCCAGACCGCGCCGGCGCACTTCCTCGACGAAGAAGTCGGCGTCGCGGTACTTGGCCCGTGTGGGCGCCTTCTGAACCTTGAGGTCCTCGCGCTTGGCGGCCTCGGCCTCGGCGCGGCTGACCCAGCCCAGCTCGGCCATCTGGTCCAGCACCCAGTTGCGGCGGGCCATGGCCTGCGCCTTGCGACGGATCGGATGATAGTTGTCCGGGCCCTTGGGCAGCGAGGCCAGATAGGCGCACTCGGCCAGGCTGAGGTCGCTGATCGACTTGCCGAAATAGTTATAGGCCGCAGCTCCGACCCCGTATGAGCGATAGCCGAGCCAAATTTCGTTCAGATAGAGCTCGAGGATCTGCTCCTTGTTCAGCGTCTGCTCCAGGCGTCCGGCCAGGATCGCCTCCTTGAGCTTGCGCCCGACCGTCGCCTCGCTGGTCAGCAGGACGTTCTTGGCGACCTGCTGAGTGATGGTCGAGCCGCCCTCGAGGCGGCGGCCGTTCACCGCGTTCATGACGTTCTTCATCATGGCCCGGGTCAGGCCCATGGCGTCGACGCCGCCGTGACTGAAGAAATTGCGGTCCTCAGCGGCCAGGAACGCCTGGGCCAGCTGCGGCGGCATGTTGTCGTACGGCACGTAGATGCGGCGCTCGCGCGAAAACTCGCCGATCAGGACGCCGTCCCAGGCATAGGCGCGCGTCGCCGTGGGCGGACGATAGTCGGCCAGGTCGGCGGCGTCGGGCATGTCGTGGAACAGCCAGGCGGCATAGATGGCGATGGCGAATCCGGCCAGCGCGACTGCGCTCAGCACGGTGACGCCGGCGATCGCGATCCATCTCTCGGGGGGCTTCAAACTGACCGACCTCCGCGGGGGCGCGCCCCGTCCGCTCAGGCTGGTCTAGCGTGCATCGCGCCGGGCGCCAACGGCCCTGCGTCGGCATGGCGCGGCGTCAGTTGGACGCCAGCTTGGTCGGCTGGCCGAAATAGTCGTCGATGGCTTCGGCGACCGAGCCCATCAGCCGGTTGCGCTTGCCCGGATCGCGCAGCACGGCCTCGTCGGCGGCGTTGGTCAGGAAGCCCATTTCCAGCAGCACGGCCGGCACATCGGGCGCCAGCAGCACGGCCAGGCCCGCCTCACGGTGGCTGCGGCGCAGCAGCGGCTGGTGGTCGCTCACCCGCTCCAGCAGCACCTCGGCGAAGGTGGCCGAGCGGTTGCGGGTCATGCGCTGGGTCAGGTCCAGCAGGATGGTCGAGACGCCATGGTCGCCATGGCTGCCGGCCTGCATGAACCAGTCGTCCTTGCTGACGAACTTGGCCGAGCGCCCAGTGGCGCGGTCGGCGAGCGTATAGACGCTGGCGCCGCGCAGGCTCGGATCGGTGCCCGAGTCGGCGTGCAGCGAGATGAACAGGTCGGCGTCCGCGCGGCGGGCGATCTGCACGCGCACGGCGTGGTCGACATAGACGTCGGCGTCGCGGGTCATGACCACCTTGTAGCGGCCGCTCTTTTCCAGCTGGCTCTTCAGCGCGCGCGCCGCGGCCAGGGTGACGTCCTTTTCGTTGCCGTCGGCCCCCTTGGTGCCGGGGTCCTTGCCGCCGTGGCCGGCGTCGATCACGATGACCTTCTTCAGGGGCAGCGCGGCCTTGGTCGTCTTGACCGGCGCAGAGATGAAGCGCGGGCCGCCGCCCTGGGCGACCTTCACGCTCGACGGAGCCTTGGCGGCCAGGTCGATGACATAGCGATAGTTGGCGACGCCGTCGGCCGGCGGCAGCAGGAAGCGGCGCTTGATCACCGCGTCGTCGGCCAGGTCGATGCGCAGCCGCGCCCCGCCGGCGGCGTCGTCCACCACCCAGGCTTTCACCAGGCCGAGCCCGCCCCCCTGCAGCTGGTTGTCCACCGACACGCCCGGCAGGTTCACCACCACGCGGCGGTCGCCCTGCCCGTCGGAAGCCACCTTGCCGGTCGCCGACTTGTCGAGATCGATGACGATGCGGGTTTCGGCGCGGTCGCCGCCGAGCCGGACCTTCAGCACGTCGGCCTTGGCGCCCGCGGCCTGCGCTCCGGCAACGATCGCCAGGCAGCCGACCACAGCGCCGACTGCCGCCAGCACGCTTCGTCCGCCGATCCTGAACCTGCCGCCCATACGCGCAGCCCCGTTACACATTTTATACCGTGACACCCATATAGACCGCAGCGGCGTGGACAAACGGTTAACCGTCCCCTTACGCCGCCACATTGCGGCGGGCGGCTTTCCTTTTTGCCGCCAGTGTTGCAATGTCCGCCCGCGCTGGACCGTGCGCGCCTTGCGTCGCAGGGCCGCGGCCCGCGCGACACACCCCGCGTCGGTTTCGCCATCTTCGGCGACCACGCGCCATCCGATCCGCGCTTAACGTTAGGCGCGCCTGGGAACACACCAATGGGCAGCGCCGCTCGAGCCCAATTTCGGCCTACCGCCCGCCTTGCCGGCTTCGGCATTGCGATGGGCGGTGGCGTGCGCGCCCTCCTGACAGACCGGCGGCGCCCGAGCCGAGAGCTCGCGGCGCGCCTCGGAGACGTACTTGATGTCCAAGAAGATGTTGATCGACGCCGCACACGCCGAAGAGACGCGTGTCGTGGTGGTCGACGGACCGCGTGTTGAAGAATTCGATTTCGAGAGCCAGAACCGCAAACAACTCAGAGGCAATATCTATCTCGCCAAAGTGACGCGCGTTGAGCCGTCGCTGCAGGCTGCCTTCATCGAGTACGGCGGCAACCGCCACGGCTTCCTCGCCTTCAACGAAATCCACCCGGACTACTACCAAATCCCGGTCGCCGACCGCGAAGCGCTCATGCGCGAAGAGGCCGACGAGGAAGATGAAGTTGAATCGCGCGCCCGGTCGGGCGACGACGAGGACGAAGACGCCATCGACGCCGACGAAGACGACGTCATGGAAGAAGAAGTCGCGCGTCGCCGCCGCCGGCTGATGCGTCGCTACAAGATCCAGGAAGTGATCCGCCGCCGGCAGATCATGCTGGTCCAGGTCGTCAAGGAAGAGCGCGGCAACAAGGGCGCAGCCCTGACCACCTACCTGTCGTTGGCCGGCCGCTACGGCGTCCTGATGCCCAACACCGCCCGCGGCGGCGGCATCAGCCGCAAGATCACCGCGGCCACCGACCGCAAGCGCCTGAAGGGCGTGGTCCAGAGCCTGGATGTGCCGGAAGGCATGGGCCTGATCGTCCGCACGGCCGGCGCCAAGCGCACCAAGGCCGAGATCAAGCGCGACTACGAGTATCTGCTGCGCCTGTGGGAAAACATCCGCGACACCACTCTGCATTCCGTGGCCCCCGCCCTCATCTACGAGGAAGAGGACCTGGTGAAGCGCACCATCCGCGACCTCTACGATAAGGACATCGACGAGGTCTGGGTCGAGGGCGAGGCCGGCTTCAAGGAAGCGCGTGAATTCATGCGCATGCTGATGCCCTCCCAGGCCAAGAAGGTGCAGCCGTACCGCGAGGCCACCCCGCTGTTCGTCAAGCACCGGGTCGAAGACCACCTCAGCCAAATCTACTCGCCCGTCGTGCCGCTGCGCTCGGGCGGCTATCTGGTGATCAACCAGACCGAGGCCCTGGTCGCCATCGACGTGAACTCCGGCCGCGCCACGCGTGAGCGGAACATCGAGGCCACCGCCCTCAAGACCAACATGGAGGCGGCTGAGGAAGCCGCCCGCCAGCTGCGCCTGCGCGACCTGGCCGGCCTGATCGTCATCGACTTCATCGACATGGATGAAGCCAAGAACAACCGGGCCGTCGAAAAGAAGCTCAAGGACGCGCTGAAAGACGACCGCGCCCGCGTCCAGATGGGCAAGATCTCGACCTTCGGGCTGATGGAAATCAGCCGCCAGCGCCGCCGTTCCGGCGTGCTGGAAGGCACCACCCACGTCTGCGAGCACTGCGCCGGCACCGGTCGCGTGCGCTCGGTCGAGTCGAGCGCCCTGTCGGCCCTGCGCGCCGTCGAGATCGAGGCCCTGAAGGGCGGCGGCGAAGCCACCCTCAAGCTTCCGCGCGCCGTCGGCCTCTACATTCTCAACGAGAAGCGCAATCATCTGGCGCGTCTGCATGAGAACCTCGGCCTGTTCATCACCATCGTCATCGACGACGCCCTGGCGCACGCCGACCACGAGATCGAACGCACCGCCAGCGAGACCCGTCCCGAGCATGCGGCCCTGATCCATCACGCCCCGGTCCAGCCCTACCAGCCGGTCGAGGAGGACTTCGACGACGAGGCGTTCGAAGACGAGGTCGAGGACGAGGAAGACGAAGACGCCGACATCGAGCGCGAGGCCACCGACGACGACGAGGCCGAGCATCGCTTCCAGGACCACGAGGCCGATGGCGACGAACGCGGCGGACGCCGTGGCCGCCGCCGCCGCCGCCGCGGGCGCCGTGAAGGCGAGCCGACGCCTCTGACACAGCCGACACGCTGCCGAC